>JBBJNV010000003.1 GCA_037721215.1 Gemmatimonadaceae bacterium | reverse complement strand
GCACCCCTCGCGCGCAAAGATCTCGTGCAGCTCGCGGGCAAGCCAATCCAACGCGTCGCGCAGCGAGCCGCGCCACGCCTGGCTCGTGCCGTCGCCTGGTGTCATGCGGCAGCCGCACTCGGACCGCCAACGCTCGACGCCGTGCGAACAGCTCCACGAGCTCGGCGAGACGAGGATCGCATCGTCGGTCGGCGGATTTCTGGCAAGAAACGACGCGAAGTTTTCGATCCGGACGCCATTGCCCTCGCCAACAATCCGAAGCGCGCGGGCGAGTGCCATCTCGCCGAAGTGATGATGGTGCCCGAAGGTCTCTCCATCGACGACGGCCGCGGTGAGCGCGACATCTTTGGCCTCGTTGTCGTCGCTCGCACCGCCCGCACCGCCCGCACCGGGCGCAAGACGACGCGCGAGCAGCGCGCCATCGGTGAGCAGGGGGCCAAAGGCTATCCCGCCGGAAGTCTCACCGTCATAAACGCAGAGCGCGATCGTCCGTCCTTTTCCGGCGCGAAAACTGAGTGGCAACCCGCTCGGGTTGCGCGCCTCGACCTGGTGCGGTGCGAGAACGGTGAACAGGATGCCCGCCTCCGCGAGCACTTCGAGTGTCTGGTCGTCGCACGCAGTCTCCGGCAGCCACATGCCCTCCGGCTCGCGCGCGAAACGCCGCCGGAAGTCGGCGATTCCCCATTTTACTTCCGTCACCTTATCGCGTCGCGATGCAAGCGGAAGGATCGTATGATGGTAGGGCATCGCGATCGCGTTGCCGTGCCCTAGACGCGCGACGCTGATGCGGTCTGCGTCCAGGATGGCGGCGTATGTCGCGGGCGCGCTCCTTTCCATCCATTCAAACAGCGTTGGCCCGATATCGAAGCTCATCGCCGCGTAAAGATTGTCCCGGTGCGCGACACTTCCGTCAGCCCCAAGCACGCGTGCGCCCGCCATCGGCGCGTAGCACTCGCTCTCGATGCGCTGGTTCCAGTCATGAAACGGCGCCGCGCTCGGCTCCCTGTCGACAACGCCGGTCCATGGGTTCGCACGCGGTGGCTGATAAAAGTGGCCGTGCACCACCACTGATTGCGTCACGCCGGCAGACACGACCTCAACGAGTCGAGAACGTTGGGGAAAATCGCATCACGAACGTGCAACTCTTCCGCGAGCTGGCGCGCACTCTCGAGATCGCCGTCACCGCTCCTCAGTGCCTCCATCAACTTTGCACAGTCAGCGATGTGAAGGTTGATGCGCGCCTCGGCATAATCTGCTGCTTCGCCGGTGGTAATGATGAACTGCCAATCGGACGACTGGGCAAGCAACAGCTCGCGCGCCGCCTGCGCCAGAATGGAATGCAGCTCCGGCCGCCGGATCGCGTCGGGAGCCACGCGCCAGAACTCTTCCTCGAGCGGCCAGAGCTTCTCCCAGGTCCATGCGGTCTCGGGATTCAGCCACATGCTCCAGTCCCCGTCCTTCCCCCAGGAACCAGCAGAGAGACGAAGTGCATCGTCCGAGCGTGCGTTGTCGAGGTGCGACGACGCCGTTACCGGCCGCACTTCGCCCTGGATGTCGATCTGACGGTAGAGCTCCTCGACGAAGTCCACGCCCTCGAACCACCAGTGCCCGAACAGCTCGGTGTCGAACGGCGCAACGACGAGCTCCCCACCGCGTGATTGCACCGCTCCGCCAACGCGGCCGAGCAGTCTCGCAAAATGCCTCGCGTGTCGCAGCACCTGAGTACGCGCGGCATCCGGGTCGTACCCTAGCTTGTCGCCGAGACCCGCCGTCTCCGACGTTACCCGCCACATCTTGAGGCCACCGGGATACCGAATCTTGTGAAACTCGAGATAAGCACCGTCGCCAGGGTAGCCGCCGTGCCGCGACCAGACCTGCATCGACGAGCGCGGGTCGCGAATCAGTGCGCGGGGCGCCAGTCGCTGGCCGTGCTCCCCAATCCAGTATGGTCGGTATGGCGAATGCTGCGTGCGTGGCTCCCTCGCCTGCCGCGCCTGAACCAGTTCGCGCGGCGATGTCGGAAGCTCGCCGTAAACGCCGAGCGGGCGACCCGCACCGGCCAGATGCGCGTCGACGAAAACGAAGCGTACGCCGGCCTCCATGAGAAACGTCTCCAGCCCGTCCCGATGCCGATACGCACGAGCACTCGGCAACGGCTGCCATGGGCCCGCCGGACGGTAGGCGCATTCAGGCATCCACAATCCCGCCGCACGTTTCCCAAACAATCGCTCATGCTCTGCATGGCCAACCGCAAGTTGAAAGCGGATGCTCTCATCGCGCGCCAACAGTGGAAGAAAGCCGTGGGTCGCAGCCGAGGTGATGAGCTCGAGGCGTCCGTTCTCTTCGAGTTCTCTGAATGCTCCGAGAATATTTCCGTCGAGAGAGTCGTAGAGCGCCAGCAGGCTGTGGAGGCGATTTCGCCAGTATCCGACGACCGGAATCAGGTGCGAGTCGGCGGTGTTTCGCATGTCTGCTTCAGCCTCGTCGCACGCTTCCAGTCGCTGGCCAAAGAACTGGCGCAGCTCACTTTCGAACACGGCGCTCGCCAGCTGGTTGGCGAGGATGGGTGTGATGCCGACAGTCACCGGCGCGGCAATCTGCTCATCCGCGAGTGCGTTAAGCGAGTCGATGAGAGGCAGGTACGTGTCGACCGCGGCTTCGCAGATCCAGTCGCTGCCGTGCGGCCAGCGGCCGTGGTTCAGCACGTAGGGGAGATGACTGTGAAGCGCGAGAACGAAATCCATGGCGGCTGACTCAGCTCCCTGGGTTGGCGGCGGCGAGCGCGCGGCGATAGAGCTGGAGGTAGCGGCTCGCCGAGCTTTCCCAGCCAAAGTCGCGGCCCATCGCTTCGTGCATGCGAGGCCGCCATGCTGCCGTGTCGTTGTAGCGTTGCAATGCGCGGCCCACCGCATGGTCGAAGGCGCCCGGAGTGAACGCATCGAACAGGAACCCAGTTGCGTCGTCGTGCACCGTGTCGCTGATCCCACCTACTCGCCGCCCGATGACGAGCGCACCGTACCGTTGCGCGCGCATCTGCGTCAGCCCGCACGGCTCATACTCCGAAGGCATCAGCAAAAGGTCGGAGCCGGCAATCAGCCGATGCTCGATCTTGTCGGTGAACTTGAATTCGGAACTGACATGCTGCGGCCGCCGGGCGGCGATGCTCCTCAGTCCCGCCTTGTAGCGCTCCTCGCCCGCGCCGAGGAAAACGAATTGCGCATCGAGTGCGTTCAGTGCGCCGCTGGCAAGGAGAATGTCGAACCCCTTCTGCTTCACCAGCCGTCCGCACATCCCGAAAACGGGAACACGGCTGCGCTGCGGAAGCCCGAACGTCCGCTGGAGCGCTGCCTTGCATTTCGCTTTGTTCGACGTGTCGTGGCGCGTGAAGTTCGCGGTGATCTGTGTATCCGTTGCGGGATTCCAGATTTTCTGGTCGATCCCGTTCGTGATTCCCTGGAATCGCTCACCCATCGACGCAAACATAGCATGGAGTCCGAATCCTCCTTCCGGAGTGCGCAGCTCACTGGAGTGGCTTGGACTCACCGTCACCGCGAAATCACAGAACGCCAGGCCGCCCTTGAGAAGGTTGACCTTTCCGTACCACTCGAGCTGGTGGTAGTTGAAAGTTTCCGGAGGAATTCCAAGGTCGCCGATAATGGCCGGAGAAAAGTGTCCCTGGTAGCCGCCGTTGTGAACCGAAACAACAGCTGCCGTGCCCTGATATCGCCGGCGCAGATCCGCATAGGTGCGCATATAGACGAGCGCCAATGCCGAATGCCAATCGTGTGCGTGAACGAGCACCGGCCCCTTCACCACCATCGGGATCACTTCGAGTGCCGCACGCGTGAAGAGAGCAAAACGGCGTGGATTATCCGGATAGTCGGCTCCCCGTTCGACATAAATTCCGTCCCGGTCGAAGTATCCCGGGTGATCGACGAAGATGACCATTGGGCCACTCGTGATGTCGCCGTCGCGGAAGAAGCGCACCTGCTCGCGACGCGGGCCCACGTACACATCTACTGCTTTCCCGATCGGTACGAGATTCCTGGCGACGTTCCGTGCTTCGCGGTAAAGCGGCACGATGACGACTACCGGGATGCCCTGCCGCGTCTGGATGTTCGCAAGGCCCTGCACCGCTTCGGCGAGCCCGCCGGTGCGCGCGTAGGGAGTGTATTCCGCCGTGAGGTGAACCACAGTGACGGCATGGCCTGACGCCGAGCGGAGCGGTGACGCGTGCGAATTCCTGCGCGGGCGCGCGGTGATTCCGGGCACCATCGTCAGGAGGTCGGCGGGTTGTCCGGCGCAGAAGCTGGCGTCATCGAAGGAACGTAATAGTTCTCGACGTACTCTTCGAGCATGCGGCGCGCGGTGAATTTGCCACCGGCAACGCGCATGGCATTCTTCATCATCTCCACCCAGCCATGGGGAATTCCACCGGCGCGGTTGTAGAAACGGGGAACGACCTGCGATTCCAGGAGAGAATACAGGTGATCCGCTGTTTCGGCATCAGCGGCGTCATCGCTCGAGGCCTCGGGAATTGCCCAGCCGTTGGTTCCATCGAAGCCTTCCTCCCACCATCCGTCGATCGTGCTCAGTTGCGGGACGCCATTGAGTGCTGCCTTCATCCCGCTCGTGCCCGACGCCTCCAGCGGCACCTTCGGCAGGTTCAGCCAGAGGTCGACACCCTGCACCAATAGATGCCCGATGTGCATGTCGTAATCCTCGAGGAACGCCACCCTGCCCTCGAAGCGAGGATCCCGGGTGTAATGGTGGACGCTCTGCAATACCTGCTTGCCGGGGGTGTCTTCGGGATGAGCTTTGCCGGCGAAGATGATCTGCACCGGCCTCGACGTATTGATGAGAAGCGCGCGCAGCCGCTCGACGTCGTGGAATATCAGGTTCGCGCGCTTGTAGGTTGCGAAGCGGCGCGCAAAGCCGATCGTCAACGCGTCGGGGTCCAGCAGGAGCCCCGATCCCACCAGCTGCGCAGCTTCGTGAGAGCGTTTGGCAAACGCACGCCGGGCTTCCTCACGGACGAGCCGCATCAGCGCGGCCTTGAGACCGAGGTGTACCTGCCAAAGCCGCGTGTCGTCGATCGACAGAACACGGTCCCACGCGCCCGGTTCCGAAAAATGGGCCCCCCAGTGTGAACCAAAGTGCGGATCGAGCAGGGCCATTACCGGATTCGCCATCCATGTCGCCAGGTGTACGCCGTTGGTGACATGCCCGATCGGAACCGACTCGGTGTCACGCCCCTCCCAAAGGTTTTTCCAGAGCGTTCGTGTCACCACGCCGTGCCGTCGGGAGACACCGTTGACGCGGCGCGACAAACGAATCGCAGTGGACGTCATATGGAATGAATCGTTACCGGCTACAGGATGCCTGCCAATAGAAAGAAATTTCTCGCGATCGATTCCCATCTCTTTCCACACCGGGCCGGTACAGCTTGCGATCTGATCAGGCCCAAAGATGTCGTGGCCGGCAGGAACCGGAGTGTGTGTTGTAAAAGTGCTTGCCCCACGCACCGTGTGCATCGCCTCATCGAATTGCATCCCTGCAACTGTCAACTCTCGCAGGCGTTCGACAAGCATGAACGAAGCATGGCCTTCGTTCGCGTGCCACGCTGCAGGACTGTAGCGGAGTGCGCGCAGCACTCGCACGCCACCGACGCCGAGCAGCCATTCCTGGCGGAGGCGCATAGCCGGCCCGCCCGCGTACAGCTTGCTCAGCAACTGCCGATCGTCGGCATGATTCTGTTCGAGATCGGCGTCGAGAAGGATGATTGGCGTCCGCCCAACCCTCAGTTGCGATGCGCGCACGTGGATGTCGCGTCCGAACGTGTTAACGATCGCCAGATACGGTTCACCGGCTGGGCCTTCCAGCGCGGTGATCGGTGTCCGCGCCGTGTCGAATTTGACGTCGGTGTCCTCCTGCGACCCGTCGATGCGGATTCGCTGATCGAAATACCCGGCGCGGTAAAGAATGCCGACGCCGACGAGCGGGACGCCGAGATCCGACGCTGCCTTGCAGTGATCGCCCGCCAGCACGCCGAGTCCGCCACTGTAGATCGGTACGGAGCTGTGGAGGCCAAATTCGGCGCAGAAATAGGCAATGGTTTTGCCCCGAAGGTCTGGGTAGGTGCGGCTGAACCACGTATCGTCGAAGGAAGTTTCAGCCTCGAACCAGCGGATGACTGCGTCGTATCGTTCCAGAAAGGCCGGGTCCGTGGCGAGCGCGGCCAAGCGTGCTGGATCGATGTTGGTGAGAAGATCGACGGGATTGTGGCGATGGAGATGCCACATGTTTTCGTCGATCGAGCGGAACAGGTCGCGGGCTTCGCGGTTCCAGCTCCACGCCAGGTTATTTGCCACATCGTGCAGGCCGCGGATGCGTTCAGGAATGACGGTATGAATCTCTGATGGCATCGCGAAAAGTTATCTCAATCGTGGCCGACTTACACTTCGCCGGCATCCGGCCCCGGCAGCGCGTGATTTTGTCCATCTCGCGCGTTCAGCGCACAGTCGGTGGGAGTTTGTCAGGACGCTTTTTGCAGGGCACAGATGATGCAAGTGCCGACGGTTCGCGTTCCGCGATGGATTTAGCATTCTGTCTGAGAGGTATGGAGTGGGAAGTGAAGACGGTGCGGGAGCGCAGGTCGCAATGACCGCGATGGTGACCGCGGCTTTCCTTTCGCCGCGCGTACGCGGGCTGTTGCGGCAGGGGGCTGTGCACGGCCTTGCGGGAGTCCTGGTCGCGGGCGATGCCCTCGTTGCCTTCGCTCGTGGGGTGAGCGACGGAGTCCAAGGTGCGTCGGCGGCGCGAAGTCAGGACCTGCCGGCCGAGGGCCCACGCATGGAATCCAATCTGTACGCGCCCGGCGTCGCCAGTGAGAGCCCAGTTCCGGAGACCGTCTCCAAGCCGAAAGCCGGTTCATCAGTGCGAGGTACGGGGGCACGACGTCGTCCGCCACGCAAGTCGGCCGGCACTACAGCCACGCGCCGCGCCAAGCCTTCAGCGCCTGATCCGCCGACCAGGTCCCGCAATGGATGATCGCAACGCCGGCAGCGCCGACAGCCTGAAGCCCGCACTGCCGTCCCCTGCCTCGATCGTCTCCACGGCGCACCGCGCCGGCCAGGACGTGGGCAGATTCTCTGCGCTCGCTGCGTTTCGGTTGGGAGAGCTGGCTGCGTCGGCACTTGCCACTATCTCTACGAGCGGTACAGGGGGCCAGCCCTCCAAAGAATCTGGCAATGGTCAGCCGCACGGGGAACCCGAGGTGTCCGCGCTGGCACGAGCAGAGGCGATCGTGAACCGCGCGGGCCAGGAGGCGGGCGCAATGCGCGAGCGGCTGATGCGCTCTGCCGCGCTCGCGCGCGAACGGGCGGAGGATATCATGGTCGACGCGCAGCAACTGCGGCAGCACGGTCGCGACGACGCCACTCGGGCCTCTTGATGCCGCTCGCGTGATTCGGCTCTTCCGAGCGAGACGGGCCTGAGCGCGGAGGCATTCGAGGCCGCCGCCCATGTAGTTCACCGCTCGTCCGGGCGTATCCGCATTCGTCTTGCCCGTTTGTCTGGGGAAGAACACACTTACCTGGAGGCACGGCTGCGCCGCGAGCCCGGCATCCGCGATGTCCGGATCAACGCCCTAACCGGGAACCTCCTCGTGCAGTTCGACTCGAGGCTGACGAGCGAGGAGCGTGTCCTGGCGTCCGTCGCAGGCGTCGAGGTGCCGACCGCGCACGCGCGCACGACAGCTGCGAAGGTCAGCGCGACCAGGCCGGCTGATCCGATGCAGAGCCACCGGCTCGTGCAGAGCGGGACGCGGGTTGTCGGCAGCGCTATTGGCCTTGGCCTGCTGGCGGGGCGGCGGCTGCGCGGCGCAACCGGATCACCGGTATCGTCCGGAACGCCAGTTGTAGTGGCGGCCGCCGTCAGCGTTATCGAGGGGTTCCCCGCGCTGCGGGAGGGCGCTCGCCGCCATCTCGGGTCGGATGCTGCCGATGTGCTCTTCGGCGTGGCCACTATCGTCAGCCTTACCGCGGCCGGGGGCACTCTTGGACTCGCCCTCAGCGGCCTTGCGGCTACCCGCATGCTCGCTGAGGTGATGTCGCGCCGCGCCGCATGGCGCAGATACGAGGAGCGTGTCGACGGAACTCCGCCGTTTAACGCCGGGTCCAAGGTTCGACTGGAGCGGGGCGAGCGTGCGCCCCATGATGGGTACCGGTGGCGTGCTGGCCGCGATGCTCGTTCTTCCTCCGATGCGGGGCTTCCTCGGCCTGGTCGCGCCGGCACCGATCGGTTGGCTCCTCATCGGCGCCAGCTCGATCTCGTCGATGCTGCTGGCGAGGACGCTGGCGTGGGGGCGTGTGGGTCCAGAGAGAACGGTTCCCGTGATGAGTGTGTGACCGCGGTAACGGTTGCGCCTGTCGTCAGATTGCTCGATCATCATGCCATCGCGAATATGTCCAATAAATTGTTGACATACATCCCTGTGCCATTTATGTTCGACAGGAATGCCTGAAATTCTGCCGCAGGTTTACACTGGTATGACCAGTCTCTACATACCTCACGCCGCCCAGGTGGCCCATCACCTGGCACCGCCCTGTGCAGTCAGGTCACGTGCCGCCTGGCCGTCATATGGGGTCGGCCGCACCGGTGCCTGGATGGCCGCGCTCGTGCTCGGTGCCGCGAGCTGCCGAGCGCCTCTTCCCCGCGCCCACGTCATCACCATTCGCGGCTTCCAGTACGTGCCTGCATCATTGACTGTGGCACTGGGCGATACGGTACTCTGGAAAAACGCTGACCTCGTTCCGCATACGGCGACGGCAATGCAGAAGGAGTTCGACACAGGCGGTATCGAGTCCAAAGCGTTGGGTCAGTTCGTGGCAACAGACGCGGGGACACATCAGTATGTTTGCGCTTTCCACCCCACGATGCGCGGCACTCTCATCGTGCGATAATCGCAGGACCCGGTTTGGCTCGCAAACGCGGCCGGCCAGAAATCATACGTCGCGTCGCGACTAACAAGAGGAAGTTCACATGAAGACAATCACACTGCTCCTGACTACCGCCGCATTGCTCTCGGCCTGCAGCAAGGGCGACAACGAGGCCGTTTCAACCGATAGCACGGCCAGCGTCGCGCCACTCGCAACCGAGACGCCCGCGGCGAGCGCCACCCCGGCCGCACCCGCCGTTACAGATCCTCAGATTGCGGCCATTGTTGTTGCCGCCAACGACGCCGACATCGCCGGCGGGCGGCTGGCTGCGTCGACCTCGAAAAATTCGAAGGTCAAGGAATTCGCGCAGCGCATGATTACCGATCATTCTGGCGTCAACAAAGCCGCTGTCGCGCTGGTCACGAAGCTGAACGTCAAGCCGGAGGAGAGCGAGGTCAGCCGGCAACAAACTGACAAGGGAGCGCAGGTCCGCGAGTCGCTGAAGGGCAAGACGGGCGCCGACTTTGACCGCGCCTACATCGCAAGCGAAATCACGTATCACGTCGACCTCCTTGGCGCGATCGACACGGTGCTCATTCCGAGCTCGCAGAACGCTGAGCTGAAGGCTTTGCTCGAGCAGACGCGGCCTGCCGTGGAAGCTCACTTGAAGCATGCGCGAGAGCTGGAGGCCTCCCTCGGCCAGGGCTGACCGAACCACTCGCCAATACAACTGACCCAAGCTACAGTGCCAGCGCGCGCCAGGTTGCGCGGGGGCACTGTAGCTCACAATGGGCGTCGGGGATGTTTACCCTGTTGCCGGAATCACAAACCGGCAATGCGGCGACCCGGTCCGCTCACAATGCTCGCGGACATTCGCACCTGTAGTTTCGCTCAATAGAGCCTCGATGGCTGCGCAGGCATCGGGGCAGGCTGAGACGGCCTGCCCGATCGGACAGCCGAAGCCCTGGATTTCGAAGCCTTTTGCGGTTTTGGTCACTTGGACGTCTCCGCCCAGGGCAATCAGAAACGCTGCGCCATCGCGGACCCGAGCCTCGAGAGCCGCAAGAGAGTGGCCCGACCTGGGCATCGGTGCCAGGCGGCGTCCTGCTCGCCGCAACACGTCACGAATCTGGGTCGGTGTCATTGTTCTGGCCAGCTCTGAGAGCACCACTGCGAGTACCGGCCCATACGCATTGGAAAAGAGTGAATCCGAGGCAGACTTCGCTATCCCATAGAGGACTGCAGGTTTTCCGACGGCGCCTTCCCGGCGAACGCTCACAGCAGCGGCCACGCCATCTGCCTGAAGCGTAGCAAGTTGGGCGCGCACGGCGTTGTCGGTCAGAGAGAGCGCCGCCGCGAGTTCTTCTACGCTTTGTTCCTTACGCCGGAGCAGAGCGACAATCCTGCCGCGGGTTGTATTTCGGAAGTGTTTTTGCCACCACGCCATGATAATTCCCCGTTTTTGCTGTCGAAAGGTAGTCTGATTTTAAAAATTAGTCAAATTATCTCTTGACTTATTGCTGTATCTACCTATGTTAAATCACAGGGCAAACGGGTGTTGGAACCTCCGGCCTCGGGAGTCATACCACCTGATCGAGAAAGCATTTATCCTGCAAACACAATATGAGGTTTTTACAATGCGGAAAACAATGTTCATGATCACAGTTACTCTCCTTGCCGCGTGTAGTAGCGGGAATGCGATCGCGCCCGGTTCGGAGAAGAGGCCATTGCCCCCGCCCCCGGGTACGCCGAACTCAGTCGTCGTCACCAACAACGCTTTCGCTCCGAATGCGCTGTCGACGTCGGCGGGATCGCGGGTGACCTGGACGTGGGACTCGTGCCGCGGGGGCGATGCCTATGGCAGCGGCCAGCAGTGCGCCGAGCACGACGTGGCTTTTGATGACGGCATTACGTCAGGCGTTTTGTCGAACGGTAATTACGTGCGGACTTTTACGTCGCCCGGCACGTATCCCTACCACTGCCGGATCCACGGCACGTCCATGTCCGGCAGGGTCGTCGTAAACTAGATACGCAGCTTTCGACTCATTGATTACGATGTCAACAGCCGGCGCTCTGGCGTCGGCCGCGTGCAGTGCAGGCAGCGATAGCGTCACCCCTGCACCGACCCCACTGCCCCCTCAGGAATCCCGCTCGCGCCGCCCACCACCCGATGTTCCCCCGTACCCTTGGGCGTCAACCCAAATTTCTTCATCACCCACTCGCGCCACTCATCCATGATCTCATAGAACGTCGGGATCACCACCAGCGTCAGCACTGTCGAAGTGATCACGCCGCCGATCACAGCGCGGCCAAGCGGCGCGCGCCACCCCGCGCCTTCGCCGATTCCCAGTGCAACCGGGCTCATGCCGGCAATCAGCGCCAGCGTAGTCATCATGATTGGTCGGAGGCGAATTGCACCCGCCTGAATCAGCGCCTCACGCCGCGGTAACCCGTCCTTCTCTCGCGCCCACTTTGCGAAGTCTATCAATAGAATTGCGTTTTTCGCCACGATCCCCATTAACAGAATCACGCCGATCAGACTCATCAGATTGATGGTGTCGCCGGTGATCATGAGCGCGAGCATTACGCCAATGAGTGACAGCGGCAGCGACAACAGAATCGCCAGCGGCTCGAGGAACGAGCCGAATTGCACGACGAGAATGAAGTACATGAGCATTACCGCAACGCCGAGCGCCGCGAAAATACTGCCAAACACTTCCGCCTGCGCATCGGCTTCACCACCCTGCGTGATCGTGACGCCGGGCGGCAGAGCCATCTTCGCGATCTCGCCATTGATGTCCGTCATCACTTCGCCCAGCGACCGGCCCGATGTATTCGCCTGAACCGTTACTACCAGCTCTCCATCGAGATGCGATATCTGTGCAGGACCGAATCCGTCGGTGACCGTAGCGATTTGTCCAAGCGGCAGCGTTGCCGGTCCATTCTCACCCTGAATCACGATCGGAAGCTGCACGAGATCGGCTGCGCGCATGCGAGCCTCCGGCGCGAGGCGGACGTTCACCTCCCGCATCTCGTTCGACGGATCGACCCAGTCACCTGCCTTGATACCCGCAAACGCTGGACGCAGCGCCTGCGCCACCTGACCCACGGTCACGCCAATCGAGCCGGCGAGACCGCGATTCAACTCGACATCGACCTCTGGCTTCAACCCCTTGGTCGACAGTCCGACATCCACGGCGCCTCTCACTTTCTTCAGCTCGGCCGCAATCATCGCACCCGCTGTGTTCAGCCCATCGGGCGTCCCGCCCCGAAGCTGAATCTGAATCTGCTTCTCGGCCCCCTGGAATCCGCCGGTGTAAACGGTCATCGTCGCACCACCGATCCGCCCGACTTCCCTTCGAATCGTCCCACCGAAATCCTCGGCGCTAACATCCCGCTCGTGCTTCTTCGTCATCCGAACGTAAATATTGCCGTTGTCGACCGCACCGGTTCCCGTGCCGAGCGTGGTGTAGGTGTACACGACCTCGGGGTGCGCGCGCACTATGCGTCCAGCCTCCTCCGCCTTGAGCCTCGTGTAATCGAGATTGGAGCCCGGAGGAGTTTCAACGCCGATGTTGAATTCAGAGTTGTCGTCTTCGCCGAAAAAGCTCGTGCCGACGAGGCCTGCGACCGGAAGAGCAATCGCAAGAATGAAAGAGCCAACCGCTAGCCCCACCATCGCAAGACGGTGGTCCAGTGCCCAGCCGATGACTTTCTTATAGCGCTCCGACTGCCGGTCGAACCAATGGTTGAACCGGTCGAGCGTGCGGGTAATGATGTTCACGCGCTGGCCCGGTACCCGCTTGGGATCGGCCCAGTAGGCGGAAAGCATCGGATCGAGTGAAAACGAAACGAACAGCGATACGAGCACTGAGCTGGCGATGGTCAAAGCGAACGGCTTGAACCACTGGCCCGCGACTCCGGCCATAAACGCCACCGGCACAAACACGGCGATGATCGAGAACGTTGTTGCCGCCACTGCCAGTCCGATCTCGTCGGTCCCGTCATGCGCGGCGGTCATGTGGTCCTTCCCCATCTCGATGTGCCTGACGATGTTCTCGCGCACGACGATCGCATCGTCGATGAGAACGCCGATCGCGAGCGAGAGACCGAGAAGCGACATCGTGTTGAGCGTGAAACCAAAAGCCCAGACTGTCACGAACGAAGCCAGCACCGATACCGGCAGCGCCAGTCCCGTGATGACGGTAGACCTCCATGAATTGAGAAAGATGAAGACCACCAGAATGGTGAGAAGTGCGCCCACGATCAGCGCTTCCTCGACAGTTCGCACCGAGTTCTTAACCCGCTCTCCCGAGTCGCGAACCGTGTTCATCTTCACTCCGGCAGGCAGCGTTTTCTGAACCTCCGCCACCGCTTTCGCGATTTTTGCACTGACGGCGGTGGTGCTGTAGCCCTTCGATTTGCTGATGTCGATACCGATGGCTTCCTTGCCGTCGAACAGCGCGAGTGAGCGTTGCTCCTGATTTCCATCCAGCGCATCTGCAACCTGGCCCAGCCTGATGACCTGACCATTCCGCTCGGCGACAACGAGCTGCATGAAATCCTCGGGGCCCTCGAGCCTGCCCTGCAGCCTGATCGTTCGCTCATCCAGGGTACCGGTGATCCGGCCGACGGGAGCGGCGAGGTTTTGCGCCTGAAGCGCCTCCACCACCTGCGACACACTGACTCCCGCGGCCTGCAGCGCCTGTGGCCGAAGCTGAATCGTCATCTCGCGATCCACCTGACCGATTATCCGGACCTGCGACACGCCCGAAATTCCTCGGATTGCACTGGTGATCTTTGGATCGGCCATTCGCGTGAGCTGCGCCGGCGTGTAGGTATCCGATGCCAGGGTCAACGACACGATCGGTTGATCGCCTGGATCGAACCGGCTCAGAATCGGCTCCTCCATTTCGAGCGGCAGGTCTGCCCGGATGGATGAGATTGCATCGCGGATATCCTGCGTTGCCTGCGAGATATCCTTTTCATACACGAAGATCGTGATGATCTGGGCGAAGCCATCAGAGGCGGTGCCGAAAACCTGATCGACTCCAGCTATTCCCTTGATGGCATCCTCGACGGGCTTCAGCAGCTCGCGTTCGACGCCTTCCGGCGACGCGCCGGGATACGGAATGCCTGTCAACACTACCGGCTGCTGAACGTCGGGAAATTCGTCAGTCTGGAGCCGCAACAGCGCGAAAAGACCAAATACCGCTAGTGCCACCATCGTCACAATGGTGATCATCGGGCGCTTGATCGCGAAATCTGAAATTACCATCCGCTATTTCCTCGATTCCTTGCGCGGCTCGTCTGTTGGAGCCGACACCCTCACGACCGTACCGGGTGAGATTGCCTGCGCGGCGCCAGTGAGAAGCGTGTCGCCCGCCTGCACTCCCGACGCGATCTCGATTCGTTCCGAGCCTTCGTCGCGAAGGCCGAGCTGCACCGGAGTTCGCTCGATTTTTCCCTGCTTGATACGAAGCACTGCCGGAACGCTGCTTCGGGCATCGATTGCCGACACCGGCGCAATCAGCCCGGTGCGGGTGTCGCTCGACAGGCGGCCGTTCGCAAAGAGTCCGCCGACGAGTGTCCCGGCAGTGTTGGGAATCGAGATGAATATCCGCACCTGGCGTGTCGCGGGATCTGCGGTGGGGTTGATTCGAGTCACACGGCCGGCGAAGTCGCGGTCAGGATAGCCACTCACTGTGAACGCGACCGGAGTTCCGATGCGCACTTGCGAGAGATTTTCTGCCGGAACCGACGCTTCGAGACGCATGCTCGACGGATCCACGACTATGAACATCGCGGCGCCGGGCTGCAGTACATCACCCGGCGAGGCCTGTCTGTCGCTGACCACTCCCGATATCGGCGCTCTAACGGTTGTGTTGCCAACCTGCTTCTGCGCCATGGAAAGGCGGGCACGCGCATCGGCCAGCGCGGCGGTCGCCGCCACCGAACTCCGGCGGGTCTGCTCGATCTCCCGCTCGGCGATCGCGCCCACGGCAAGAAGTTTCTGGCTTCGGGCAAGGTCACGTTGAGCGATGTCGGCATTGTTGCGAGCCGATGTGAGGCCCGCCCGTGCGGAAAGAAACGCATCCTGCAATCCTCCACCGTCGATGCGGGCGAGCACCTGGCCGGCGCGAACTGTCTGGCCTTGCTCGACGTAGGTCTGCAGGACACTGCCACCGACCTGCGCGCGCACCATTGCCTCGCGTTCGGGCATGAGGGTACCGGATATCGCCGGGCCATTGGATAACGACCCGTTCGATACGACAGCGATATTTTCAGGCCCGATGGTCATCGGAGCGACGGCTGTCGAGTCGGATTCAGCGGCCGCTCCCCGGTTACACGCGGCTACGACCGCGAGCAGAAGGGTGAACGCGGCGTACCGGCTCAATCCATTCGTCATTCCCGGGAATACAGAGATCCACCTTGAACCTTCCGGGTGTGTCGCGTTGCCTGTCGAGCGATGTATGTGTGTCATTTTCGATTAGAATCCAGGGGGTATCTGCTGGGACGCAAGCGTGCCTGACTGCGACTGTTGTTGCTGCTGTTGTTGCTGTTGCTGTTGTCCGCCGGGTTGCGTGGGCTGCTGCTGTGTTTGAATCGCTGCGTCCGACTGCCCGAAACCGCCAGCCTGCAGGGGAAGATTGGGAAGCAGCGCGAGCTTTATCCGCGCCATGTGAAGATTGCGGGCTGCGAGGGCGCGGTTTCCTGTCGACTGCTCGAGGAGAATTCGCGAGTCATTCAACTCCAGCTGCGTCGATATGCCCTCCCGGTATCGCACCTCGGCAATTGTGTATGCCCGGGAGGCCTGTTCGGCGGTTCCGCGACTCGCTTCCCACGCGGCGTTGGCCTGAATGAGGGCGTTGATGGCTACGCGCGCATCGAGCGCTGCGAACTCACGGACCTGCTGGAGCCGCGAGCGCGATTCCGCAACGTTTGCCTGAGCCACCATTTCTTCACCTCGAATGCGTCCGCCAGTGAAGATCGGAAGCTGCGCGGCGATTCCAACGGTCCAGTTTGCGCGGAAGTCATTTGTTCCAGGCAAGCCCGATAGGGGATATGCGACGGCACCATATTGCGACGACAGCGATAGCGACGGCAGCCGCTGCGACCTGGCCACCCGAAGCAGCTCGCGCTGGACTTCGAGCGCTTCCGCAGCCTGCCTGACGCCGGCGCGGTTTGCGGTCGAGGTGTCGGGAGTGAGGTACGAAGCGACCGACACACCGGCAAGCTGTATTCCCGCCGACGCGGCTGTGGAATCCTCGATCTGTGTCGTCAGCACTACCGGTTGATTCAGCGGAATATTCAGCAGTTGTTTCAGTCGCAGATACGCGACCTCGCGATCGCTGCGGCGCTGGATTACCTGTGGCCGCTGGTTATCGCTCGTCACCTGCGCTCTCAAAAGCTCGAACTCGGAAACGTTTCCCACGGTCTTGTTGAGCTGAACCTGACGCAGCACACTCTGAGTCTGCGTGAATGAAGCGTCCGTTATCGCGACGAGACGATCGGCGAGCGACGCTTCGTAATAAGCCTGGGTGACGTCGAGGATGATCTGCGCGCGCTGTGCAGTGAGCTCGATCCCGGCCGCGCGCCTGCCGGCCGCCGCCGCTTCGTTCTGAGCCGAGACGCGGCCGCCGTTAAAGAGATTCTGTGAGACGGAGAGGCCAAGCTGGTACTGGTTCGCCTGGCCGAACGGAAGGCTGCTGAAAGCCGCGAACGGATTGATGCCGGCGCCGCAGCGCGATGCCTGTTCGAGCCCGGCAAGACGATCGGCGACAGACGCATTTGGGTCACGAAGGTATGCGTCGCACGGTGGTGCCGGTGGCTGCGGACCGGTGGTGTCGGGTGCGGGGCTATCACCGCTGATTCCCTGAAACTGCGATTTGAGAGTGCGGGTGTACCCGCCCGAGCCGAAGATCTGCGGGAAGAGCTGGCTCCGGGCCTGCAGCCGCTGCCCCTCGCTGCGCTGCACGCCTGCACGGGCTATTTGCACAGCTTCGCTCTGCGTTTCTGCGGCACGTATTGCATCGTCGAGAGAAAGAGCGACTGCATTGGCTCCGGCCGGTGGCGAAACGGCTGGGACCATTACCGTAGATGGTCGGGGAGCCGCTTGCGCGTTCGCGAACGATGCAATTGCTGAAATGACAAGAGGCGTCACGACCGCATTGCACAGCATCCACGTGCGAGTCGCCACGCGTAATCGGTTGTAAGGTTTCCGGGCAGTCATATCAGTGTTACGTGAGTGGTTGTGTGATTTGTTTCCCGCGCTTGTGCCGGCCGTCTGTCGTTACTGAGCTGGTACTGACTCCAATCGCTCGCAACAGCAGGCGCGCGTAGCGTTGCGGAGCCTGGTCCGCGGGTTCCGGATAGGCATCAGGCATCATGTCGCGTCCCATCGCGTCGTGGAACAACGCCCCCATCATCATCGCCGCAGCTGCCGATGCATCGAAATCTTCATTGATGAAACCGCTGCTCTTGAGCGCGCCGAAATAGGCGCACAGTTCACTCGTCGCCCGGATCGGGGTGGCCGCCGCCGCCGATTTCATCTCTGGCCTCTCCTCCGTCTCGCTCATGCATTTCCGGATCATTCCCCGTCGCGATCGCAGATGATCGATGACCACCGCACACCACCCCGCCAGTTCGGCCTCGGGGTTAACAGGCGACGATGGAAGAGGACTGGAGATCTCGCAGCCAACTGAATGATTGATTGCTTCCTGCAGCAGGACTTCCTTGGATCCGAAGTACCTGAAAATCGTGACTTCGTTGACCGCCGCAGCATCAGCGATCCGCCGGGTAGTGGAGCCGCGAAAGCCATGCTGAGCGAAAACCGATGCCGCTGCCTGGATGATTGTTGTGCGAGTGTCCATGCGCCCTAACGTACGGAGCACGACCGCTGCGTGCAAGTGCCTACTTGCTTACATCATACGTCTGTCGCGGCGTGCTCAGGGGTCACGGAGGTGGGACCGGCGGCGCGCCCGGCAGCGTTTCAGGCTTCGCCATGCGATACTCGAACGGGTACGTGCGCCATAGCAATCGGTCACGGTCGGCATTCTTGCGCGCTTCTCCCAATACTGTTGCGGGCTCCCCGTCGTCTACAAAGCCGTTTTCTTGCGGCACGATGCACCGCCTTGAGGGAGCACTCACCTCCAGCGGCGAGTTGGTAGCGTCAGCCACTACTGTGCCGGTGAATCTCCCGCCCCCGCCGCACCAGGATCAGGATTCTGTGCACACCGATGTGTTGTCTGCAGACAAAGGGGTGTAGCAAGTTCCTTATACCATAGAAGCTGCACTTCATCTGGCAGGTCAGGGTACGCAGTGTGATCGGTTGCGCCCAGTGTGCATCCCTGACTCGCGTAAAACCGGCAGGCCGGCACATTTATGTTTTGTGTTTCGACCTTGAGACGGCGGGCCCCTCGCATCGACGCCCAGCGTTCGGCTGCCTGAAACAGTAAAGCACCGACACCCTCCCGGCGCGCATCAGGTGCGACCCGCAGGTCCCAAAGAAGGGCGAGATCGCTTTGTCGTTCCAGCATGTCGATATCGGGACTGTCATGTACGATGGCCGCGGCTCCGACGCGGTTGCCATTGAGCGAAGCCTTGAAAAAACCCCATCGTCTCAGGTCGAAGCGAACGACCCACTGTAGCGGACCGTGCGCAGGATCGGCGTCGTAGTCCTTTACATAAGGTGTAGCCAGGGTTCGGAGTCGTAGATGCGGGCCTTCGGTGCCATGCGCGGCTGCCATGACATCGAACACTTCGCGAACCTCGAAAGCGATCGGCACACGCGCGTAATCCGGGAGCGCGGATGGATATTCTTCCGTGATTTCGACCGTTGAGATAAGACTGTCGTGCGATCGTTGCGTTCCGGTCATCAGGTCATACTGCAAAGTGGTGTTGACCGACGCAACCATGGAATGCCGGGCGCAGCATCCCCATAACAGCCGGAACAGAACTACATCCTCGGCACACGCAGGAGCGCATCCAGCTCGGTCGCCGCAACTCGACGCGGAACCTGCCACCTGCCGCCCTCTATCGGATCGGATGGAACCGATACGCCGGCAACTCTGCCGCGGGTGTCGACCGAAACCATCGCCGATGCCGCATGCTGGCCGTCGCGAATACTCGAGACCATCAGCACCCAGGTTCCCTGCGCAGGTTTCTGCCACCGCACCACGTATACACCCGGCCGCGACAACCTTTGGATGTCGAGTTTCACCGACTGGCGACGGCCGTTCACGAGACCCTCGGCGGTGCCCGTCAATTCGTAACCAACGAGATCGCCGTGATGGTAAGTGCGAACGGTCATGAATGCACCACGCGTTGCAGGGTCGTGCGGATTAACCGGATACTCGATTGCGATCCAGGGCGGACCAGAGTGCGCAATGCCGGAAACTGCGAGCGAAAGACCGGCGACGAGAGCGAGACGGCGAAGCGGTGAGCGGAACATGGAGTATCTCCTTATCGAGTGAGCAGCCAGTGCGAAGCACCCTGCACAAGTACGATGCCACCGGACTCTCAGTGGTTGAAACGACTCGCTGCAATTACGGAATAAGAAACATTAGTACTATTTAGCTACTAATTCCGGTGCGCTGATCTCATTTGTGCACCGCTTGTCACTTGATGCGACGCAGCGTCACCGGTCCCTTGAAAGACCGGATCGACACCCTCGCGCCGCCACCCCCATTCGACGTCGAGAGTTCCGCGCCGCGGCCGTAACGCCCAGCCAGCACTGCCTGCTTCGTGAGCCGGTTGCTGATCGAACCGGCGATCGACACGATATCGAAATCTGCGGGTGAGCCCGACGGAATACCGATATCGATTGCGCCACCATGAGTTTCGAAGTCGATCGAACCACCCCGCTGAAAGCTTCCGTTGAAGCCGATGCTGCCGGTTACGGTCTCGAACTTCGCGCGCTCGAACCCGGCTCCCGAGACGACAATACCGCCGCTGACAGTCGAAAGGGTCGCATCCGCGCTTGACCCTCGAAGGATTACTGTACCGCTGGCGCTCTTCGCCCTTACCCACGCGGGAGATCCGGTAATCACGATCGCACCGTCTATTGCTTCCGCATTGACGTCGGCCGGATTTCCCGCCACGCGGATCGTCCCGCCTACTACATAGATATCGAGGCTACCTGTCACACCCGATACATCGACATCAGCCGTCGCGGTTTTTATCCATACCTTGCTCCGCGCCGGCACCGAGATCTCCAGACGGGCGGGCTGCGGATTTCTTTCGTCCGCACCTTCGACGAACATCTTCATTCCGGTGCGCCCGCCACCCATATGCAGTGAGTTGCCCCTGCCTATCGCACCGCGCACCGCAACCGAGTCGCGATTCCACGCCGAGATGCGCACGCTGCCAACGAGATTGTAAATGCGGATCGCGCCATCCGGGTTGAGCGGCAGTCCCCGAAGCGCCTTTCCCGACGATTGAGCATTCACTCCCGGTTGTGCTCTTGCCGACGATTGAGCCTTCACTCCCCCCTGTGCTTTTGCCAACGTCTGAACGTCCACCTTCTGCCGTGCTTCCGACGGCGCCTGTGCCTGGATACCGGCCGCTGCAATGCCGTGATTCAAACCGATGACGGCTACGCCCACAACGACACGGAATGCAGGAGCGATCCCGGCTATTGCCCGCCAACCAGAGCCCGCACATCGCATTCTCAACTGCGCGCCATCTCTGTCGTGCGGCGTAACAGGTCGAGCTTCTGCTCATACGATCCAGACAGCATTTCCACGATGGTACGGTTGGCCGGATCGGCAGCGAGCGCACGACGGGCCTCGAGAATCGCGGCATCGATCACGCGCAGACTTTCGTCAAGCTTCGCAATGGTTTCGGGAGCCAGAGAACCCTCACCACTTTGGAGTGTCTCCGACAACTGGCTCGCAGTCCTGATGTAGTCCTTCTCGACTTCCACGAACTCGGCGAGCGTCGCCGGCCCGGATGCACGCGCGCGCTCGGGGGACGAGGTGACGGCGACTGGCTGCGAAGCCGCATCGGTTTTCCCGCCCACCAGTTTTGCCGTGACTGCTGATGATCCGATTACGAGCACTGCCGCGGCTGCAAGAAGGAACGCTGGGCGTTGCCACAGTGCCGGTTTCCTCTGGAGCCGGTTGATTTCCGGGGCGATTGCACCCTTAGCCGCAATAGCCTCCCGGATTTTCGGCCATGCATCGGCAGGTGGCTCGACACTCTTCGGAAGTTCAGCCGCTCTGGCAAGCAACGCCCGGAGCCGCGTATCGTTGACTGAGCTGTCATCGATGCTCTCATCGACGTCGTCATCCATGATGTCGTCTTTCATCTGTCCAGGGCCTTTATCAGGAGCTTGCGGGCGCGATGGAGCTGCGCCTTGACGGTTCCTACCGCTACGCCGAGTTGTTCAGCGATTTCTTCGTGCTTGTATCCTTCGATGTCGTGAAGGACGAACGCTGTACGGGCGCCGGGGGGAAGTCCGGCGATTGCATTTTCAAGATCCATCCGCAGATCAGGTGTAACCGGCGCCGACATCGCCCCGACGGTGTCCGGCTCCTCCATCGTTACTACACGAGCCATTCGGCGTCCGTCGCCCCGTGCGGTTTCCAGCATCACGTTCACAGCCAGACGATGCAACCATGACGAGAACGCGCAGTCACCGCGGAACGTCCCAAGCCCGTTCCATGCCCGAATGAACACGTCCTGCATCAGCTCCGTCGCGTCCATCCCCGAGTTTCCCGATAACCTCAGGCAAAGAGCGTAGACTCGCGGCGAATGCTCGCGATAAATCTCCTCGAATGCGCCGACGTCACCGCCCTGCGCACGGCGGACCGCGTTCAGTGCAACGCCGCTTTCAGATGAAGGAAATGGAATCGTCGGCGTCGGCGTTACGGGGAAGGTGATCATTCGGTTCGTATCTATGATGCCGCTCGTCGTCGCAGGGTTTAACGGGGCTAACTATCGGACGAGCGATCCCCGTCCTCACTTGCGAGCCCCAAGCTCTAGCGCCAAGGCTCGGGCAGTGCCGGACGACTATCGGCTGCGGATTACGGACCAAGCTTTCGGCCAGTCCGCACCTCAGCCCTTTATCCCCGCTTCACTCTCCTATACACAATCCACCCCGCCGCTGCCAGCAACGCAAGCGGAATAAGCACGCCGAGCGATGCAATCAGCGCAGCGATGAAACCGACGAAGTTGCGCCAGGCCTGCCGGAACGCCGAGGCGATGGGATTCTCTCCGGGAGTCTGTCCGAGAATCGGTGTCGGCTCATGGACGGTGACGCTGAGAGTACTGACCGCCGCCCGGGTACGCAGAAAACGAAGCCGCCCCTCATATCGCTCGATTTCCTCCCGCACACGGGCGAGCTCCCGCTCCACGGCAAGCACGTCCTCGAGTTTCCCGGTGCGCGTGGCAAGCAATCCGACGAGGCGTTCCTCGAGTCGCCGGGAGTTCGTTACGCGAGCCGTCATATCCACGTATTCTTCGCCAACGTCCTCCACCGACGTATTCACCGACTCGACTTTCCCAATGCCGCCGAGTCCGTTAATCGCCTGGTCGTATCGCGCCGCGGGAATTTTCAGCTCCAGAGTCGCACTGCGAATCTGGTCGCGGCCGCCGCTGATGGACGAGTTTGCGACATACCCGCCCAGTTGCGCAGTCAACTGCCGGAGGCGAACAATCGCGGGGTCGAGCTTCTCGACCTCGATCGATGCTTGCCCCATGCGGATCAACATGCTCGGCGCAATCTCGGCCGACGGGAGCTGGCCGGCGCCCGCCGTACCAGCCTGAGTTGCGGCTGCGCCCGCGACTCCGCCCTGGCGCATGCGAACACCCTGCACCTTCCTTGACATGCCAGGAGGAGGCGCGGACCTCGGCTCGCTCGCCGAGCCGGTCGCGGCAGTATCGGTTGCGACCTGATTCTCAGTGCCCATAGTGCCCGAACCGTCCCGCTCGGACCCGTCGCAAGCGAGCATGAGAAATCCCGCAAAGGTAATCAGCAGTGGCGATTTCAATTTAGTGAGCTCGTTTGAGTGTGACTGTTAGGACGCGGGCGGTCTGCTCCGTTGCACATTTACGGTTGAATATTCTTGCAGAGCCGAGGATGGCGCTCAGCGAGCAGCCCGTAGTTTTTATCCGACCGTTGCGCCCACACCCTTTGGCATCGCGAGCATCGGCGCCGCGGGCGTCGGCGCAGCAACCCTCCGCTCCCCAACCTGCTGCCGCCACATCGCATAGTACAGTCCCGTCCGCTCGAGGAGCTCGTCGTGCCGCCCCGATTCGACAATGCGCCCTTGCTCGAGCACGTAGATGCAATCGGCATGCATGATGGTCGAAAGCCGGTGAGCGATGAGTATTGTCATCACTCCACGGTCGCTCGCAACATCGCGCATCGTCCGGCTGATCTCCTCTTCGGTCAGTGAATCCAGCGACGACGTCGCTTCATCGAATACGAGCAGGTGCGGCCGTCTCAGCAATGCCCGCGCAATTGACAACCGCTGCTTTTCTCCACCGGATACCTTCACGCCACCCTCGCCGATAACAGTATCAAGCCCCTTGTCGGCCCTGGCGAGGAGAGTGTGCGCAGCCGATTTGTGTAGTACGTCGAGACACTCTTCGTCAGTGGCTTGCGGGCTCACAAAGAGAAGATTCTCGCGAATCGTTCCGGAAAACAGCTGAGTGTCCTGAGTGACGAAACCAATGCGTTCACGCAAATGGTCGAGATCGATCACGGTACTCGAGTGACCATTGTACAGAATCTCGCCCTGCTTCGCCGGATAAAGTCCGACTAGAAGCTTGACGAGAGTTGTCTTGCCGGCGCCCGACGGACCGACAAACGCGATCGTGTCACCACGATCGACACTGAACGAGATGTCGCTGAGTGCGGGCGTGCTCGCGGTCTGGTGCGTGAAACTGACGTTGCTGAACTCCAGCCGGTTGAGCTCCTCCAGCGGAACTGGGTTCTCCGGCTTTGGGTCCTTGGGGATGGCAAGTATCGCGCGAAAATTCTCCAGCGATACCTCGGTCTCCCGGTACGTGTTGATGATGTTTCCCAGCTCCTGCAGCGGGCCGAAGATGAAGAACGAATAGATCAGCAGGGAGAAGAACTGCCCAACGGTGATTTTCTGTGTGAAGATCAGATACAGCATCAAAAACAGGATGCACGTTCTCAGCAGATTTACGAACGTTCCCTGGATAAAGCTCAGACTGCGGAGATACCGGACCTTCTTCAGCTCAAGCTTGAGGATCTTGTCGGTCGTGGAGTTGAGCCGCTTCACTTCCTGATCGGCAAGCCCCAGGCTCTTGACGAGCTCGATGTTCCGCAGCGACTCCGTAGTCGATCCCGCGAGCGCCGTCGTCTCGGCGACGATCTCCTTCTGGATCACCTTGATCCGCTTGCTGAGGATTGAGCTGAGAAGGCCCAGCATTGGAACCGTGAGCAGAAACGCCGGCGCGATCACCCAGTGCACTGACAGTGCGTAGATCACCACGAACACCACCCCAACCAGCGTCGTGAATAGCATGTTGATCGACATCGAAATAAACTTTTCGACATCGCTTCGCACTTTCTGCAGCTTGCCGAGTGTCTCGCCGCTGCGCTGGTCCTCGAATACCGAGTACGGCAGCTCGAGCGAGTGGCGGATTCCGTCCGAGTACATCTGGGCACCCAGCCGCTGCACAACGACGTTGACGAAATAATCCTGGAAGTTTTTTGCCACCCGCGAGACAAATGCCACACCGACAGCAGCACTCAGCAGCAGCGCAACCCCTCTTATGAACTGCTCGGTGGTGTAATCCTTGTAGCGGGTCGCGTAGTTGTCGATGATGTGACGGAAAATCAGCGGATCGAGAAGCGAGAAGACCTGATTGATGGTGGCGAGGACCAGCGCCAGTCCCACCAGCTTCCAGTAGTTCTTCAGGTACCCCTTGAGAATATCCATTCAGGAAATCTGAACGAGTTTCGCGGCTTGACAACAGGGGCCGTGCGCGGTATCAATGATGGTACAACTGATTTCGTGGTGATTTGCCGCCTATTGCAGCCACGTTAAACAACTCGCTAAAACGCTCTCGCCCGCGGCTACTCCGTGGGCTTTCGTGTTTTCAGCAGCCACTCGGCGAGTGTTTGACGCGGCGCAGGTGCTCGGGCACCACGCAGATCGCCCGCCGCCCTTCCGCTGCTGTCCCGGAGTACCGCCATGACACGCAAGAAAGTCACGACTGCAACGCTGGCCGCTTTTCGTGAACGTGGAGAAAAAGCTGTCTTCGTTACCGCCTACGATTACGCTACGGCTGCTTTTGCCGAACGCGCCGGAGTCGACATGCTGCTCGTTGGGGATTCGGCGGCGATGACGATGATGGGGCTTCCCAATACGCTTGGCATCGGCATGGACGAGATGATTGTCTTCGTCCGCAGTGTCTGTCGAGCGAGCACGTACAGCTTCGTCGTCGGAGATCTGCCCTTCCTCTCGTATCAGCCATCTGACGAGACGGCAATTATCAGCGCTGGACGGTTTGTCGCGCTCGGGTGCGACGCCGTCAAATGCGAGGGGGGCTCACGCGTTGCATCGCGCGTGCGGGCAATGACCGACGCCGGCATCAACGTCATGGGACACCTGGGACTCACGCCGCAGTCGCTGGGCCAGCTGGGTGGCTACCGGGTTCAGGGCAAATCCCGCGCTGCCGCGGAAAAACTCGTGGACGACGCCATCGCGTTGCAGGAGGCGGGCGCCTTTGCTCTGCTGCTGGAGGCGATGCCCGCTGAGACGGCGGCGCTTGTGCGGGAGAGCGTCGGGATCCTGGTGTACGGGATCGGGGCGGGCCCGCACGTTGACGGCCAGCTCGTTATCTCCCACGACATACTCGGCAATTTTGTCGGAGACATCCGGCCGAGCTTCGTCAAGCGGTACGGAGGTGTGGGCGAGGAGATCGAGCGTGTTTTCCGCGCGTATGCCGATGACGTGCGCGGCGCTCGTTTCCCGGGGCCGGAACACTGTTACGCGATATCCCGCGAACAGGAAGCCGAGATTCATGACCTGCGGGAAAACGTGCGCGACCTGCGGATCGAGGCTCCTCCGTGCGTGGCGCACGAGAATTCGTTCCCGGCCGAGCTGGTGATCGCGAGGTGACGCAGCTCGTCGTGCACGGGGCATCGCGTCGGTGAGGTATTTTTTTAGATGACCACAAACGTCCATCCGAATGTGGCAGTCGATTCCCTGCGTCCGCGTCCGCAACGCTGCCGCGTGTGCGCCGCCGAGTACGACGCGGCTCCAGTCGCTATCTGCGACGAGTGCCTGGGCCCCATCGATCCGTTCCCAAATCCGGCGCGCGTCCTCCCGACGCGGAAAGTGATCGCGTCTCGCGCGGCTTCGCTCTGGCGTTACAAAGAGTGGCTTCCCTTTGACGGCGAGCCCGCGCTTTCGCTGGATACGGGGTTCACTCCGCTGGTCGAGGCGCCTCGGCTCGCGTCAGTGCTTCGCGTCGCCCGCGTGTGGGTAAAGAACGACAGCGTTTCGCATCCGTCGCTGTCATTCAAGGATCGCGTTGTCGCTACCGCAATCAATGCGGCTGCCGCGTTCGGGCTCGATACGATCGGCTGCGCATCGACAGGAAATCTCGCCAACGCCGTCGCTTCACAGGCCGCCCGCGCCGGACTCAAGGCGTGGATATTCATCCCTGAAAACCTCGAGCTCGGTAAAGTCATGGCGACTGCCGTGCACGGACCAAACCTCGTGAGGGTGCGCGGCCATTACGACGACGTCAACCGTCTCTGCGCGCAGGTGGCTGATGAGTTCGGCTGGGGAATCGTGAACGTGAACCTGCGTGGCTACTATGGCGAAGGGTCCAAGACGATGGCGTTCGAGATCGCCGAACAGTTGGGGTGGCGGCTTCCGACTGCCGTAGTTGCCCCGATGGCTGGCGGATCGCTGGTTACGAAATTACGAAAGGGATTTGATGAATTCGCTGACGCGAACCTTGTGGGCGGCCAGGCGCCGCGCATCTATGGAGCCCAGGCATGTGGCTGCGCACCTATCGTCAATCTTGTCGAGAGCGGAGCCGATGCGATCACTCCGGTGGTGCCTGACACCATTGCGCGTTCGATAGCTATTGGAAATCCGGCCGACGGATTGTTCGCGAGACGTGCGATCGTCGACAGCGGAGGTTGGGCGGCGCGAGTGAGCGAACAGGCAATCGTGGATTGCATTCGCCTCCTCGCTGAGAGCACCGGTGTTTTCACGGAAACGGCCGGCGGGGTGACGTTGGGGGGCGCGCTTGCGCTTGCAGCGCAGGGAAGATTCAACGATGACGACGAAGTCGTGTTGTGCATCACTGGTAACGGGCTCAAGACTACGGAGGTTCTCGCGGGTATTCTCCCCGAAGCGCCAGTGATTGGGGCGAGGCTCAGGGAAGTGCGCGCATTGGTGGAGGGATCACGGGCGTGACCAGTCTGTGGCAAGGAACGATGGAGACAAAGGGCAACGAAACCCTTTTGGAGGCATCGCTCGGGTGACCGCTGTGATTACAGACAACAGTGGCAGGACCGCGAAATCCAATGCGATTCAAGAATCGTCAGCGGTGACGCGCACTGCAACTGTTCGCGTTCCGGGCTCGACCAGCAACATCGGCTCAGGCTTCGATTGCGTCGGGCTCGCCGTCGATCTTTGGCTCGTTGCAACTGTATCGTTAGACGAAATCCGTCCGGGCTTGCCGTCAGGGATCGCTGCTCAACGCGAGGGTGTCTCGTTCGTGCGCAACGGCACACTTAAAGGCCTGCCCGTCGAGGCCGCAAACGACCTTGTGTATATCGGGTTCAGGAGCGCGTACCTGTTCGCGGGAGTGAAGCTATCCCGGCATGTCGCGTTCATGGTCAGCTCCGATATCCCAGTTGGTCGCGGGCTGGGCTCGTCGGGATCAGCGATCGTAGCTGGATGCATGCTCGCGAACGAAGCCCTGTGTCTCGGACTCACTACCGCGCAGTTGTTGGCGCTGGCCGTCGATATTGAAGGTCATGCCGACAACGTTGCGGCTGCCCTTTACGGTGGCGCCGTGCTGGCGGTGCGAACCGCCGCGGGTCACGCGGTGGCACGACTGCGTGTAGCTCCGGGCGTTGCATTCGTAATAGTCATTCCCGGTTTTGCGTGCGATACGAAAGTTTCGCGTTCAGTCCTGCCTGAGTCTGTGGCATACGCTAACGCCGTGAGTGCCATCAGCAGATCCGCTGCACTTGTCAAAGGACTCGAGACCGGTGATCAAGAGCTTCTCCGTGCCGGGCTCGACGATTTGCTTCACGTTCCCTATCGAAGCGCGGCAATATCGGGCTTCGATGAGGTCAGGGCCGCAGCGATTGCGGCCGGCGCGATCGGCGCGACTCTCAGTGGCTCCGGTTCGTCCCTTCTCGCGATCGCGACTGCAAGCGTCGCCAAATATGCTGGTGACGCAATGGTCGCGGCGTGGAAAAGGATCGGGATAGATGCGACTGCTATCATTCTGCACGAACCGGCCGGCGCGTCGGCCATCATTCTACAGGAGAACCAATGTCCGTAACACTCGCCCTCCCGACGGTGCTGGCGAAACTCGCCGGCGGTCGCCGCACACTCGACGCAGACGGCCTGACACTCGGCGAAGTCGTTGCCGATGTCGCCGGCAGATTCCCCGACCTTGCGCCGCGGCTTCGGGACGAATCGGGCGCGCCCTATCCCTTCGTCACCTTCTATCTCAATGATGACGACGTACGCTTTGCCGGCGGGTTCTCGGCGCCGGTGCGTGATGGCGACGAGATCATTATCGTCCCGGCAATTGCCGGAGGGTGACTGTATGACAGTGGCCCAATACTCTGATCATGTAAGTTCAGGCGGAGCGACCGTTTCCGATTCAGGCGCACTTCCGCCGCTAAGCAACGAAGAGATCCTGCGCTACAGCCGGCATCTCATTCTTCCAGATGTCGGCATGGAGGGACAACGGCGCCTCAAGGCCGCGCGGGTGCTGCTGGTTGGGACCGGCGGCCTCGGCTCACCGGCGGCACTGTACCTTGCCGCTGCCGGCGTCGGCACACTCGGCCTCGTGGACTTCGACGTTGTCGACGTGACGAATCTGCAGCGACAGGTTATTCATGGCACGAAAGACGTCGGCCGCCCGAAGATCGCCTCAGCGAGCGACCGTATCAACGACGTAAATCCGCACGTGACGGTGGAGCCGCATGAGGTTGCGCTCACATCCGCCAACGCGCTCGAGATAGCCGCGGAATACGACATAATCGTCGACGGCACCGACAATTTCCCCACCCGTTACCTCGTCAACGACACTTCCGTCCTGCTCGGCAAGCCGAACGTGTACGGCAGCATTTTCCGCTTCGAGGGCCAGGCATCTGTATTCGCCACGGCCGACGGTCCCTGCTATCGGTGCCTGTTTCGCGAGCCTCCTCCACCGGGACTTGTGCCGAGCTGCGCGGAAGGCGGTGTGCTTGGCGTGCTGCCAGGAATTATCGGTACCATTCAGGCTACGGAAACCATCAAGCTCATTCTGGGCGTGGGCGAATCGCTCGCCGGCCGGTTGTTGCTGGTGGATACGCTCGGAATGCAGTTCCGCACAGTGAAGCTTCGACGCGATCCTGAATGCCCCGCGTGTGGAACACGGGAAATACGGGAGCTAATTGACTATGAGCAGTTCTGCGGTGTGGGTCACGCACAATCAGGCGCTGCCGCTACCCACGCGACGGGTGGCGGTAATTCCGGGATTGTCGAGTTGTCTCCACTGGATTTATCAGCGCGAATTGCCCGTGGTGATGACTTTGATCTCATCGATGTACGGGAGCCGTTCGAGTGGGAGATCGCGCGTATCGAGGGGGCGAGGCTGATTCCGCTGGGAACTCTGGCGGCCGCGATTCCGGGGCTCGATCCCGATCGCGAGCTGGTTATCTATTGCAAGGGCGGGGTACGGAGCCTCGCCGCCGCGCGGCAGCTTGAGGCCGAGGGATTTATGCGACTCAATAACGTGACTGGCGGCATAATCAGGTGGAGCGAGGAGGTGGACCCGACGGTCGCGCGGTATTAGACCGATAGACTGGCGAGGCCTTCAGCGGATCAGGTACGCCACGCGGTTCGTCCAGTCGGATCGGCCGAGCTCGTCCCATAGTACGCCGAGTGCACGTGCCAATCCGCCGAGGTCGCTGGGAGCGAAAGTCCTTTCGTCGACGAAAATGACCCCGGCGTGCGGTATTGTGGCTTCCGCCAGTCGTTTGATGAGTGGGACAATCGTCCGCTGGTCGTACGTGACCAGCGTCTGCTTGTGAGCGTGGGCGACGGCGAGCATTGCGTCATCAGCTATTCCGAGGTGCATTCCGACCCCCCAATCCCGGACGGTGGTGACGCGCAACCGGGGACGCGCCAGTCGCAGGGCATCCGCGACATCGGGAGAGATGTGCTCATCGAGCAGAAAATGCAGTGCCACGCGGTGTGATCGGTTCTCGTGCTCCCTGGTCAGGTTCCTTACGAGCGCGCAGGCGGTGTGGGCTTGCGACGGCTGGCTGACTTTCCTCGCGGTCGCTTATCCGCTGCCGAGAAGACGGTTGCCTGCGGCAACATTCGCAATACCGCTTCAGGGTTGTACGAGGCATTGTCCTCCCGCGCGATTTCGATCTCCTCGGGGAACGCATTGGCGTAGTTCAGCGCCGCCTTTACGCGCTCGTCGGGCCAGTGCAGGTGTCTCGCCGTCCGTATGGGGTCCATGCCGTAGTGGGAGGCGACGTCGATTACTTCCCACACAGCCAGCCCCGAGCCCTGGAGATACGCCTGCCTTCCTGCGGGCGAGTCCCGGAAAACGATTTGCCCGAATTCTGTCTGCCGCAGTGCTTCTTCGATCAATAATGCGCCGGCTTCGCTTGGCGTCCGTCCGAGGCGGCGGGCAAGCCTCCGAAGACGGTTCATCTGCGGCTCCTTGAGGCGCATGCTGACGACCAATGACATTCCTGTCCCTTTTCACACAGAAGAGTTACAACGTAACTGATGTCACTGTCGAACTACAGTGACCAGCCGCCGGCGCCTTCCAGCAGATCGGGCCGGAGCTGCCGCGCGTCGCCCAGGTAGGCGTGCCTGATCTCCGAACGGGACAGCGGGGAGTAAGCATGCATCAATACGCGGATGCATTTTGCAAGCGCCCCGGGCACGTCGATCTCGATTGTGCACAGCATTGGTATTTCGTGCCAGCCGTCGAGCGCATGCGCCGCCCGCGCCGGAAACTCGCTTTTGAGATCGGGCGTCATCGTGAACAGGACGCTGACGATGTCGTCCGTCGCGATACCGTTTCGTCGAGTCATTTCGTTGAGCAGTTCGCGGACCGCGTCGCAGACGAGCCGTGTTTCGTCAGCGCTCACCACCGTCGCTCCCCGCACCGCCCGTACGCGCGTCATCTCAAAATTGCTGCCGTGCTCACTGTCCATGAGTTCCTCGGATCAATCCAGTTCCCGGGGGAACTGGTAAAAAAATGGCGCAGGTCGCCAGCTCGGCGGATGTTCGTTGTCGTTGGCCGATGCGAGAATAGCAAACCTGGTCGCATTGGCTGCGTCATCCTGAACGTCTGGGGCGAGCACAGCCAGTCCGTGGCGCGCGGCCGCCCCGTGGGGTGCAAACGCAGCCTCTGCAGCATCTCCACGTGAAGCTACTTCGGCGGCAGCTCCCGCCGTATCGTACGCCTCGATTGGAACCATCGCCGGGTACATGGCAAGAAACTTTTTGCATTGTGCGAGCGCAACTGGGTGGCTGAACACGCGGAGTAGACGTTCAATCGTGGCTCCCGGTTGCCCAAGGAGGCACTGCCGAACCATCAGGGTGAGTTCCCCGACGACGAATGCATCGGGGGTACCTGAGATCGCTTCGCGGCTCTCGGAGATCCGCCCTACTATAGTATTGTCGACCGGCAGGACGGCGTAGTCGGCATCGCTCACCACGACCGCTTGAACCGCGGCGTGGAAGTCACGCATCGGAATCAATACAGCCTGCCCGTCCCAGATTCTGCTCACCGCCTCGTCACTGAACGAGCCGAGCGCGCCCTGAAATGCGACTCGGGGCTGTTCGCGAATGGCGACCGGAACCATCACCTGCCCGTTGGCGGTGATCTTCATCGAACCCCCTCAACTATTACCTGATAAGAAGACTAACGCGGCCGGCCGGGCGAACCGAACGATTCCGGATCTAGACCTGGTGATTGCGTTCACAGGCGGCAATTACGCGCAGGCTGCAGGCTTCATTTCGCAGCGCGAGTACATACCTCGGTACATTCTGCCGGCGATCAGCGCCCGCTGAAATTATTCATTACTGGCTCGGCACCCAGTAGTCCACCGCGAGCTTAAGCTGGCCGTTTGCCTGTCGCCGCCAAATGCCGATCCACGCAACGCTCTGCGAGCCTATCCCGCCGGAAATCGTCGAGCGGCCGTACTGATACACGAGGTCGCGCGTGCCACCGACATCAAGCGCCTCGAGCTTCCACGTGCGCCCCTGCGACGGAAAGCCCTTCCAGTATGCGTTGATGGCTTCACGGCCCTCCACCGCCGCGCCGCGTGGGCCGATGATCCGCGCGTCATCGGTGTAATGCGCGGCGACCGCCAATGGATCACCTCGCTGAAACGCCTCGACCATCGACGCGTTGAGCTGTTCGACCTCCGCTCGCAGGTTCGCCGCGGGCCGGTTCGCACCGGCCGCGAACGGTGGATTGGCCGGCGGGGGTGCCGCCGGTTGCAGTAGCGCCACGATCTGCGTGAGAACGCGAGTAGCTGCCGGTGGGTCGAGATTGGCCAGTACGATGATCGTGTAGTCCCCCAGCCGGCTGATCTCCACGTTCGCGCCCGCGCCACCACCGTTCGCGAGAATCACGCGACCGCCCGGAGCTCGCGCCGTAATTCGCGCCAGGACCGCCGTGTCTCCGATCTCGCCCCTGCGCAACGCGGCGTCGAGACGCAGCAGGTCGCGAGCCGTCGAGTACCCGCCTCCGGCCGAGGAACCGCGAAACGCAATGCTTCGCGTGTTCTCGGTGGCCTGCGGCGCGCCCGCAGTCGCAGTAAAACCGATCGCCTTGTCGGCGGGCCATTCGTCGAGCGTCAGGTACGCGGTTCGGGTCATCCCCGCAGGTGTGGTTATCTGGCGCCGGACGTACTCATACCACGACATGCCGCTTGCCACTTCGACGATGCGCCCAAGCAGCACATACCCGTTGTTCGAGTACAGTTGTCGTTCGCCCGGGGTGAACGCCGGTTCCTCGTGCGAGAAAAGCGCGACGACGTCGTCGAGGGTCCGCAGGCTCTTCCTGCGCGCGGCATACGCATCGTTCCAGTACATGCCGAGCCCGGATCGGTGCGTCAAGAGCTGCTCGACCGTGACCTTTGACCGAACCGTCGCGCTCGGATACCGCGGAAGAAACTTTCCGACCGTGTCGGAGGTTTTCACTTTCCCCGCAGCAACCAGTTGAGAGATCGCCACCTTCGCGAACCACTTGTCGCCGGAGGCAAGCTGAAATCGCGTCGCCGCGGTGTTCGCGACCAACATCTTTCGATTGGCGTAGCCGCACGCGAGCTCGACGATGGGCTCCCCGCGCCGCGCGACCAGCACCACGCCCGAGAAACGGTCGGCTTCGGCGTCCAGGTAGGACGCGATCGACCGCGCCAGCGCCGAGTCGGACGGCGGACCGCCGCCCTGGGCGCTTGCCGCGTACGCCATCGCGGTCGTCAAAAGCCAGCTCACTGCAACAATGCGCACGATTCGCATCCGGCACTCCGGTGGGAGAAAGCAACAGTTTCAATCAGTCGAGTTACGAAGGAGACAGGCGCACCCCCGACATTGTTACCAGAGCGCGGTAACACTTCCCCGGCCAAACCTGTCTACCAACAGCACGAGTCTCTGCAGCGGGATTTCACTGGCCGACGAGCCCAAGACGCACCATGACCCAAGTCGGGGAATCGAGGACGCGGATGCCGTCGCGCGCGCACTTGGCGGAGACGCCGGCGCGTTCGCGCAGCTGGTCCATCGCTACATCGCCGTCGCCCACGCCGTCGCCAGGGCGGTGGTCGAGTCGGATGCGGACGCCGATGACGTCGTCCAGGACGCGTTTCTCCTCGCGTTCAAGGAACTTCGCTCGGCGCGCGACCCAGGTAGGTTTCGCGCGTGGCTTCTCCGGATCGTGCGGAACCGTGCTTACAACGTGGTGGAGTTCCGTCGGGTACGACAGCACGAAGTATTGTCGGGGTTCGAGCCGGCATCGGAGGACGCCGATCCGTCAATCCTCGCCGAAAGGAGCGACGCGCGTGCCGCCATCCTCCGGGCGCTCGCGACGCTGAAGCCGGTGCCACGCGAAGTCTTATGGCTCCACGACGTCGAAGGCTTTTCGCATGCGGAAATCGCCGAGTTGCTGCGTACGTCCGCGCTGATGTCGCGCAAGCATCTTATGAACGCGCGTCGCGCGCTCAAGTTGGAGCTTCACCAGTATCGAGGCGACGAATGAACGGACACGACCTGGATGCGTTGTGCGCGACGCCAGCAGACCGGCAGCGGATGGAGCGCCTCGCCGAAGGAATCTGTCGATCCCTTGGCGAGAATCCCAGACGCCTACCGTCCAGAACTGCGCTTGCCGTCGAAAGTGCGGCGGTGCGGTTGAGTGTGATCGCCGGTGCAATGACCGTTGTGATGCTGGTGTTTGGCATTTTTGCCCCGGTTGGAGCGATCGAATCAGAACCATGGATTCTGTCGACGGCGCTGCAAGGGACCCTGCCGCGTGCGCAGGATGTCTATGCTGCGATGAGTGGGATCACGATGGAATTAGCGCCATGAAAATGGTTTCTTCACCACGACTGATGGCAGCGCTCGCGTTTGCCGCCACCTTTGCGGCCGGAGCCGCCTCGATGCGCGCGGTCGATGTCATGCGCTTGCGTTCTCGAACGCCCGTTGCACACGGCTGGTCGGAAGCGGCTGGCAAGCTTCAGCTCACCCCAACGCAGCGGCAGCAGGTGGACGAGGTGTTCGCGCGATTTCAGCCGTCGACCGACGCCGTGCTCATCTCACTCGCTCCACGCCTCGCAGCGGTATCGGACTCCATGCAGCGTAGCATCGATTCTCTGCTGTCGCCGCTACAGCGTGTGCAGCTGAAGAGGCTCCAGCAGCCCGCCACTTACCTGATCAGGCGCAAATCGATGGGCAGCTCTCGCGTCGATACGCTGCGCATCCCCTGAAATCACGGGCCGTCCGATGCGGGGCGGGGCGGTGCGACGCGCCTCGTCAGGAACCGACCGCGCCGGCCCGCCAGGTTTACCTCACACCACGCAACCTGCGCGACGCCAGCTCGCTGGTACACCGTCTTCGCTCGAAGAAGAATCTTGGCGGTTTCCAAGCCCCCATGCTCATTCACCATCGAGAGAAACCGAGACGTGTTGTATCCGATGTCCTTGCAGCTTTGTAGATGTCGATCATGCGCCTGTGGAAACGCTGTTCGAGCTCCACGCCGGTATCTCCCACTTCGGCGAGGGCCGGCGCAACTGGCCTCACTGCCACCCTTTCGAATCCGAGCTCCCCTAGTTTCGCCTGAACGGTAGCCTCACCACCACTGAAGTCCGCTGGCCGAAGAGGACCGCGGTCAGGATACTGGAATCCGAAGGCTGCGGCGACGATCGCCTTCGAATAGTACAGGCGGTTGTCGCGTCGAAGTCGCCCACTCGCTCACAGTGGGTCGTACGCTTCAGTGCGAATTTACGAGTCTTATCGTCCGGCGGATTCACCTCATGCGGGCGCCGGTGAAGACGAACAGCTCCCTTGCGCTCCGGCCGGAAGACCTGCATCCGTGGTGCATGACTAAACGCTTTCTGAATCAGGCGGTGGCGATATTTGCGTTGATTATCCTCGCCGTGATCCTCGTCGCTGCACCACTCGCGCTTGCTGCGCAACATCCTCTCGACCCTCGCGCGGTTGATCAAAGCGCGAGTGTCATCAGCGTTGCCAGATTGATGGGTCGCATATCGGCCCTTGCGCACGACTCCATGCTCGGAAGGAAGCCCGGACACCGCGGCGGGACGATAACAACCGAATATCTGTCGCGTGAGATGAGGCGCATCGGTCTCGAGCCCGCAAGACTTGGACAATATCTCCAGCCCGTTCGGCTGCGAACCGCGTCAGCAAAAGGGTCGGTTCGCTTCACGGCACGGGGACAGCGGATCGCGCTGATTCAGGATCGGCAGGTCATCATCGGCGCGATCAAGCCCGGACCGCATCGAATATCGCGTGCATCACTGGTTCTCGTCGGTCACGGAATCGTTGCACCTGAATTCCGCTGGGATGACTACAAGGGCGCGAACCTCGCTGGCAACATCGCCGTTATCCTCGATGGGGAACCCGCGTCACTCACGAGTCGTGGCTTTGCGCCGAACGCGTCATCGACGTATCACGGCATGTGGTTTCTCCGCGCTCGTCATGCGATTGCGCACGGTGCCGCCGGCGTTATCATCGTACGTGGGGGAAGCGATTCGGTCCATGCGGTTCGCGCTCGCCGCACGCAACACAGTGCGACAATCGGGGACGCACCTTCTACAATACCGGAGCCTCCAGTTACAGTCGTTCTCTCAGCGTCCGGCGCTGATCGACTGGCGCGCAGCATCGGCGATTCCATCGCGGGATGGCGACAACGAGCGAAGGATTCTGCGTTTACGCCCTCGTTGCTGCCGGTGATGCTCGACGCGGACTTCGTCGTGAATTCCATTCCTTTCACAAGCCACAATGTCATTGGCATAATTCCCGGTTCCGACCCGGCGCTTCGGAGTGAATGCGTTGTGTATGCCGCGCACTGGGATGCTTACGGAGTAGGGCCGCCGGTGAACGGCGATTCGATCTATAACGGCGCGCTCGATAACGCCGCGGGGGTAAGCACCATGCTCGCGATCGCCGAAGCGACACGCGCCCTGCCGCGTACTCCGGCCCGAACCACAGTATTTCTTGCAACGACGGCAGAAGAGTCGGGCATGTTGGGCGCGGACGCGTACGTGGCCAATCCGGTTTGTCCGATGGACAAGACGGTGCTGGCGATCGGCATGGACTGGACATGGACATGGGGACGAACCGACACCATCTCCTCGAACGGCTTTGGATACTCGACCGTCGACTCAGCCGCTGGTTTAATAGCACGGCGCATGGGGAAGAAGTTTGTGCCTGGATGGAGCGACTACTGGATGGCCTCCGACCAGTCGGCGTTTCTTACCAAAGGTGTTCCGTCATGGTTTGGAGGTCTGGACGGCGAAGTAACAGGCAAGCCTCGCGGGTGGGCACTCGAGCAATTGAGCTCGACGCAAACCCACGTTCCCTCGGACGAGATACTTCCAACGTGGGACATGTCGGGCGCCGTAGAGGAAGCTCGATTTCTCTACCATCTTGGCGTGCACGCGGCGGAAATGCACTCACCATTCAGGTGGACAGCGGACAGCGAATTCTACAGAGCAGCGCGAGCTTCGCGGCCACCGTAGGCGCAGGCTAAACGACCAGCGTTCGCAACACCTCCCGATCGTGGCTCACCAGAATCACGGTACCGTCATATTCTTCGAGCGCTTCAATCGATTCGACGTCGAGGTGATTGGTCGGCTCATCGAGGACCAGCAGGTTGGCCCGCGCGAGAACAATCATCGCCAGCGCGACGCGGGCTCTCTCGCCGCCGGACAGCGTTCCCGCACTGCGCCTCGTCAGGAACCGACCGCGCCGGCCCGCCAGGTTTATCGCACACCACGCAACCTGCGCGACGCCAGCTCGCTGATTAGCGAAACCGACAACACCGCGAATAGCCACCACATCGGTATCGACCGCGCGCCCTCGCCTGTATCTGACGGCAGAACAGCCGATCGCGGACCAAGCGCAGCCGTAAGCGCCGCGAGCGGCGCGGCACCAGTCCCTTCGACGCGCGCCAAGCCAATTCGCGGAGCGTAGGCGACACTTGCTACGGCCGATGTCCACCAGCGCCGGTGCTCACTGACAGAGTTTTCACCTCCGCTCATCCGCCAACGCCACGTTTCGGAATACCCGTGCTGCAACACCCGGCCCGCGACGTGCCTTCTCGCAGCCGCCGTGACGGTCGTTCCCTGGCGGTCCAGCGCAACTGCGTCAGCCCTGAGGTTGAATACCGGGGCGAATGCAAGAGTCCGCAGAGTCGTCGCACCCACCGCGACAGCGATACCGTCACCGCCGGGACGAGCCGTTGCGAGCGAGCCCGCACGGAGTTCCGCAAACGCGTCAGCCGACGACGCCCTCCCCGCCAGAATCACTCCACCCCCGCTCCGAACATAGGCGCCGACCTGCGACGCCCGCCCCGCTCCCAACGCATCGAGAACCACCACCGCCGCGTAACGTGATGTGTCGATCGAAGCAATATCTCCCTGACTCACGCCGATTCCCGGCGCGACCCTGATGTCGGCGTCGACTTTCCACCCGTCCTCCTCCAGCGCCGCAACAACAAACTTCGATTCCCACCCGGCCGCGCCAATGACGAGCAGTCGGCGGATCGTCACACTGTCTGTCCTGGACGTACGAGTTGTGGTGCCACCAACCCGCGCCGTCAATAGTCCAGTCGACGCGGGAACATCGAACCTCGCGCCCGATCCAATGGCCATGACAGTGTCGATCGCCCCAAGCTCATCGCTCAGCGCCACGACCGCGCTGTCGGGGGCAGCGACCGTCACGGTCAAGCCCCCGTTTGGCGACACCACCGGTTGAACAGAAATCCCCAACGCCGCGACAGCTCCGCTCCACACGACGGCGCTGCCAGCTCCGCGAAGCGCTGCCAGCCAATCCCTCTCGATCGGTGTCGGTGCACTGTCGAGACGCATGGCGATTCGCGGTGGCGCAACAGTTGTCGTCGTCCAGTCGAGTAACGCGCCCGCAATCGTTGCCGAACCCGCCGACACATTCGATACGGCGACGCCCTTGTCGAACGACAGCCACAACATCCACCCAAGCACGCCGATACTCATCGCACGCAGCACATGCTCGGCCATCTGCCGCCCGTTAACGTGTGAGGGCATACACTATGATGTTGACGCCGAACCGCGTGTTATCGACGGCCGAGAAGCGCTTGTTGTCGGGGTGGTAGTTCCATTCCGAGCTGTAATCCTTGCTGCTGTAAAGCACGGCAATCCTGTCGCCGCGCATCACTGCCTGAAGATTGCGGTGCACAAGGTTGTCACCCCATCCGTTGAGCTCATGGCTTGTCGCAGGAGGCCCGTCGTCGAACTTGAAAAAACAGTTGTACAAGGTGTGATCGTTCGGGAGATCGCGCGGTGGCGCGAACGTGCGGCTGATTTCCTCTACGGCCGTTTTGTGAAAGACGCCGCCGATGTCATGATTGTGGTCGTCGATGAAGAGCATCCCGCCGCGATTGACCAGTGTGCGCACATTGCGCCGTTCGGCCTCGGTGAAACGGAATGGGAGGTGTCCGGTGAGATACACGAGCGGATAATCGAGAATTCTTTCGGATGCGAGCGACACGATCGCCCCCGATGGCGCCACGTCGACCCCGGTATATCGCGCGACAGAATCAATCAGATTGGCTGGCAAGGTGGGCGCACTATCCCAATCGCCCGATTCATAGCGCCCGGTACAGAAGACAAATTCGCTCATCAGCCGCCTGCCCCCGATCCCGACCACGGCGACAGACCAGGAACTCCGCTGGGCTCGCCCTCGAGCGCGCGGCGCGCACGCAGCAGCGAAAGAGTCGCGTCACGCCCCGATCTCAATGCTTCGACGGCCTCGCCCAATGCTGCCGCGAACAATGGCGCAACGGCAATGGCTTCGACGCGCAGCAGCATCAACGTTCGGAGCGCACCCGGCGCCGCGCGCGGCAACATCTCGATCGCATCGTTGAACCTGAGGACCATTCTCGCTCTTGCAGTATCGGCAGCAGTCCGTGCAGTACGTGTGCTCGCCGCACCCTTCTCCTTGCCCGAGAGACGCACGCGCGCCAGATCGACAATCACTGCCGGTGGTGCTCCGCGCAGGTATAACCTGTTTGCCACCCGCGCGCGGTCCAGCGCTTTCAGTGCCACACGCATCGGCGGCAGTGCAGGCCCTGGCTCACCGATCTGCAACGATCGCACAGCTTCCCAAAGCGCGTTGTATGCTTCCAGGAGATCCTTGTTCAGGGGTCCGTCGTTCTCATCCAGAGTGTGCACATGACCGGCCTCCTCCAGGTGCGACTGGTCCTCCGGCGAATCGCTGGCGTTGAGAATCGCGTCGACCCGCTTTCGGATACGGTCCTCCATATCGCCGAGATCGGTTGACTGCTTCACCCATTCGGCGCGAGACAATTTCTTCTCCTTTCTGATGAGCTCTTCGGTCATCATGATCAGCATCCGCTGGCTCATCGCCGAACTGTCGACAGGCGCAGGGGCTGCTGCATCCACAGAGAGGGCAGCGTACTCGTCGGCGCGCGCGATGCGAAAAGTCCGCGTATCGGACGTGGCGATGCCGGGCCCGCTCAGCGAGTTCCGATCATGCGTGACCGCCCGCATCGAGACTACATCACCCTGACCGAGTTTCAGGGATCCCAGGTCCAGCGTTGCGCTGAACGATCCAGTTTTCGCTCCTTCAAAGCGAACGACTGGTGTCGCCAAAGTACGGGCGCTGAATATTTCCCCGGACCCGGTTGTTACCAGATACTCGAAGTACGCGCCGTTGAGACCGATATCATCGGTGGCTCTCGCGGATAATCGCACGACCATTCGTGGCTGTCGGAGTGTGCTGTCACGCTGTGGCGACAACAGTGCGATTACAGGTGGTGCGTCCGACATCGGCTCGAGTATCAGAAGCCGCTCGTGGCCTCGATCCCGAAGTGAAAGTGCTGCGGCTCCCCGCGGCATGGTCAGCGAAAGCGACCACGATTCGCGCCCAGCCGATACGGTCAGCCTGGCCGTACCGAGAGACGCGCGCAGACTCTCGGCAGTGCCTGCGCCTTTGACAAGAATCCTGCTGCCAGTCAGTGCGGAAACCGACGACGGATTGTCGAGCGTCTCCGACCGCGCGCCGGTGTAGCCGGGGGGCGTCACAATTACTTCGAGTTTTTCCAGTTTGCTGCCGGCTGCTGCGGTGGATTGCGGAGTTCCGTCAGCCAGTCGCGACAACAATCCTTCCTCACCAGGCGCGGAGAGCGCGGAGGCATAGAGCACTGCGGTTGCAATGAAAGCCGCCGCAATGGCGGGTAGCATCGTTCGGCGAACGGCCGCTCCAGTTACGGCAGCAAAATCTTCCCGGGCTACGGCTTCTTCGAGCCTGGAAAAATGTTCCCTGGGAGAAGTTGCGGCGAACGCGGGTTCGATTGCAGTGATGAGTGAGTAGTGCAGGCGCGGGATTCGTTCCTCGATCCAGAGCGCAACTCGATAGCGCGATGCGAGATGCCGGGCCCGCCACAGGATTGTCCCGCTTGCAAGCGCTCCGGCGGTAATTGCGGTGACGAGCTTCCAGTTACCAGCATCGTTACCGGGAGGTGCAATCGCTGATGCAAAAGAAAAGGCCGCGAGTACACCGAGCATCGACGCCGCGCCCCAGGCCACTGCACCGGCGATAACAGCAACGCCGAGTTGCATGCGCGCAGAGTCGACACGCTGTTTTGCGGTCATGACTGGCCCTTTTCCAAAGTGCCCGACTGTGCTCCATCCGTTTTCCCACTTGCAGCGGTGCGGTCAGTACCGCGAACGAAAAGCTCCAGCACCGCGGCGGCAATCGCCAAACCAAACAGCCATGGCGCGAGCAACGAGTTACCAGCGGCGCTTGCGTTGAACGCCTCGCGGGGCGCAAATCCGCCACTGCCGGCGAGTGTTGCCAGCTTCGGCTGGACGAGCGGCGCACCGCTGACCTCAGCGACGCACGGTCCAGTAAGCGCCGTCACGAGGCGGACAAACTCGGCTCTGATTGCGAGATCGCCGGAGTGCGTGACTGGTATTGCAACAGACCGAACGCAACCATCCCCGGCTTGGCGCTCGACTGCGGCGGGTTCACCATCTATCCACCGTGCAACCACATGAGCGCCTGCAATTGAATCGGCGGGGAATACCCACTGTCGTTCGAACGCGGCGATAACCACGGCACTTCCGGCGACGACGCCACCTGCTGGTGGCTGTTCATTCACGTTCTGCCCTGGGCGCGTGACAGCGCCGGGCGGTCGCGCTTCGGCAGGCCATGCGACAAGGACGCGATTGGCGGTGGCAGCCCATTGAGCATCCGCAACCGTTGCATCGTCGCGAATCAGACGCGTCTCGCTGCGCCGCTCAGTGGCTGAGAGTGTCGCCGTCACATGCATTGGATCGCCGGCCGGTGCTCTCGTCAGTATCTGAAAAGAACGAGGCCTGACAGTTTCTGCCGGGGCCCCCGCATGAATGATCCGGGCGCGACCCGGCCACAGCTTTCGAATGGTGTCGGTCGCTGCGTTCCATTCCTCCGCCGCAAACGGTGACACGATGACCAGCTCGATGCTGTCGGCTCGTTCGCGCATGTCCCCCCCGGCACGAATCGCGGACACGAGCGCCACGGACAGATTGCCGCGAGCCGCTGATACCGGTAACGAAGCGACCTTGTCGACCGCGCCGCTGGGAATCCGGCGGGCCGCGGAGTCAAACGCGATCAGAACGTCGCCCCTTCGATATACGCTGCCCACGCTGTCTCTAAGCTCTCCGACATTCCGCACCGCGCCCGATACATCGGCAAGTATGAGCCGCGCCATTGGCGCCCTGGACGGAGTCAGCGCAGGACGCGCGAGCGCAGCCCCCGTCGCAATCACCAGCAGCAGCCGCAACAGGAGAAGAATAAGATCCGACGGGCGAGCTGCATGGGAGGTGGCCGTTGCCGGCAAGTTGGGGACGAACCGGGCGGTCGGGAGCATTGCGGCCTGTGGCTGGCGCGTCACAAGGAAATGGAGAGCTGTGATTACTGCTGCAACAGCCATTGCGGCGTAAAGAAAGCCGGGAGCGAGCAGCGTCACACGCTGGCCACCATGCCACGAGGCGCAGTTACGCGGCGAATGAAACTGGCCGGCTCCTCCGCTCCGGCAAGCGCAAGGGTATATGAAACCCCTGCATCACTCCAATCGTGAGCGATATTGTCCCGCCATGCACTGAATGCCGTGAGGTATTGTACGCGGGCGTCTTCGGTCAGTGGCCGGCGCACGTCGGGCTGCTCAGGGTCTGCGACAAGGCGCGTCTCGCGCGACGGTTCCATCTCTTCCGGCGCAACTATATGAATCGCGTGCAGCTCTCGCGCGCCGGCTACTGCCCGCGCCGCATTGACGAGCAGATCGGCGGAGTCGCCGAGAAAATCAGTAATGACGACCACTCGTCCACTGACACGTATCGCGGCGCTGACCGACGGCGACAACGGTGCATCTCCGCCGGGCTGAATTTCACTGACCGCGCGAATCACTTCGTGAATGGCACTCTGCCGCGTTCTCGGTGGAAGCTGGACTGGTTCGCTGGTGTGCGCGATCACCAAGCCAACAGGATCGGCGGAATTGCGCGCGACCGCCGCGAGTCCAACTGCGATCTGCGCCGCATACTTCCATTTCGCCAGCGAGTCGACAGGAAACGCCATCGACGCACTCGCGTCGAGTACGATCGTGGTCGGCAAAACCGCACGATCATTTGACAGCCTTATGTATGCGCGATCGCTGCGCGCGAACAGCTTCCAGTCGATACGGCCGAGGTCGTCTCCCTGCCGGTACGGGCGATACTCGGTGAACTCGGCCGAGGTTCCGCGAAGCCGCGAGTTATGCGCTCCGGAAGCGCCGCTCCTCACTGCTGAGCCCGAGGGCCAACGGATACCGTGCACGGCATCGAGGAGATCTGCAAACTCGTTTCCGGTGCCTGGTGCCCGCCGCCCGGCAGCGGAGTCAAAATTTCCCCAGGGGAGCATCTTCAGCTACAGCCCGATTTCGCTCTTGGGCGGCTTCACGTCCTCCAGCAGCCCGTCGATGATCTGCTCGGCCGTAAAGCCTTTTGCTTCGGCAGCAAAATTGGGGAGCACCCGGTGACGTAGCACGGGTCGCGCTACGCGAACAATATCGGCGGGCGATACGGCAAACCGGCCAGCAAGAAGCGCATGCGCCTTGGCACCGAGAATGAGTGCCTGCCCGGCTCGCGGGCCTGCACCCCAGCGGACATATTTTTTTACCGTCTCGGACGCCCCGGGTTCTGCCGGTCTGGTACCGCGGGCGAGACGTGCGGCAAATCTGAGTGCAGCGTCGGCGGCGGGTATTTCGCGCACCAGTTGCTGTAGCGCGCGGGTTTCTTCGCCGTTAATCACCGGGCGAAGTGGCTCGGACTCGACACCTGTGGTGGAGCGAAGTATTCCGATTTCCGCTTCTTCGTCGGGGTAGCCGACGCGTATGTCGAACAGAAAGCGATCGAGCTGGGCTTCAGGGAGGGGATACGTCCCCTCTTGTTCGATAGGGTTCTGCGTCGCAAGAACGAAGAATGGCTCGGGAAGCGCCATCGTTTCGCCGGCCGCGGTGACACGATGCTCCTGCATCGCTTCGAGCAGCGCCGCCTGGGTGCGAGGTGGTGCCCGGTTGATCTCGTCGGCAAGAACGATGTTGGCGAAGATGGGACCTTTGACAAATCTGAATGACCGTCCGCCGGTTGCCGTGTCCTCTTCCATGATCTCGGTACCGGTGATGTCACTTGGGACGAGATCGGGGGTGAACTGAATCCGTCGAAAATCGAGATCCATGGCTTCGCTCACGCTGCGGATGATAAGTGTCTTGGCGAGGCCTGGAACGCCGACGAGCAGCGCATGCCCTCCGGCGAGGAGCGCCATGATCACCTCGTCGATGACTGCTTCCTGCCCGACGATGCGTTTTGCGATCTCGGTGCGGAGACGCGACGCCGCGGCGAGAAGGATTTCGCGGGACGTATCCTGGGTTCTGATTGAAATCGATTGGACAGCCATACTCACTCTGGGTAAGCGGATGAACCGCGTTGCCCGAAAGCTACGCAGCCCCCGTTGTGAGCGTAGCGGCGCCGCGCGGTAATTGTTTGTAAGGCCGGATATTCAGCTTGTGACCATAAGTGACTGGCACCGGGCCTGGTTGTAATGCTGTTGTAAAGTTGATCCCTCGAGGCCCGAATGCGTCGGTTTTACGTTGCGACAAAGCGTACGTGCGTCAATATTCGACTGACACCACACAAACCCCCAAATAGTGAAAACAAGGCGAGACTTCCTCAAGCAGGGCGGAATGGCTGCGGCTGCCGTCGCCGCGTCCGGTGTTCTCAACCCGGCCCACGCGATCATCTCCACAAGGCCTGGCGCTGCCGAGATGCCGCCCGAGGACACCGTTCGCGAGCTGATGATGACGGCGCTCAACACCGCACGCTCGGCGGGCGCGAGCTATTCAGACGTGCGCATCGGCCGCTACCGCAACAGCATCGTCTTCACTCGCGAGCAGCAGATCGTCAACACCGCGGACACCGACTCAATCGGCGCCGGGGTGCGCGCGCTCGTCGACGGCACGTGGGGCTTCGGCGCTACGAAGACTCTCACCCGCGATGGAGTCGCGGCCGCGGCACGCGAAGCTGTAGCGATCGCGAAGGCAAACCGTATCGCCCGCGATCAACCGGTGCAGCTCGCGCCGGTGCAGTCGTATCCAAATGCGACGTGGAAGAGCTCCTTCACCATCGACCCGTTCACGATTCCGGTCGAACAGCGCGCCGAGCTCCTCCTCAAGGCAAACGCTGAAGCAATGAAGGTGAAGGGTGTGCAGTTCGTGAACTCCGGACTCTTCTTCGTAAAGGAGGATCGAAACTTCGCCTCTACCGAGGGGTCGGTGATCGCACAGACGATCGTGCGCACATCGGTTCCCTTCACTGTCACGGCTGTCTCCGCCGATCGCTCGGACTTTCAGACCCGCGGCGGCGCAGTTGCGCCAATTGGGCGCGGCTGGGAGTACGTCCTCGAGCAGGATCTCGTCGGCAATGCGCCGAAATGGGCGGAGGAAGCAGTGCAGAAGCTCACCGCGAAGTCGGTAGATGTCGGCCGGTACGATCTCGTGTTGCACCCGTCGCATCTCTGGCTCACGATCCATGAGTCGATCGGGCATCCAACCGAGCTCGACCGGGCGATGGGATACGAAGCGAATTACGCCGGCACGAGCTTCGTCTCGCCTCCTGACAAAGTGCTCGGCAAACTGAAATACGGCCCTGAGTTCATGAACGTGCGCGGCGACCGCTCGGAACCAGGCGCATGCGCGACGATCGGATACGATGACGAGGGAGTGAAGCCCGAGGACTTCCTGATCATCAAGAATGGTATGTTCAACGACTACCAGACCACCCGCGAGCAGGCCAACTGGCTCAAGTGGTGGTACGACTCGAAGAACACGCCGGTGCGGTCACACGGTTGCTCCAACGCCGATTCCTGGAGCAGCGTGCAGTTCCAGCGAATGCCCAACGTCTCCCTGCTGCCGGGAACGCGCGATATCGGCTGGAATGATCTCATCTCGGCTACCGACCGTGGCATTGCAATCATTGGCGACGGCTCGTTCAGCATCGACCAGCAGCGCTACAACGCGCAGTTCGGCGGACAGGTATTCTACGAAATCAGGAACGGAAAGATTGGCGGCATGCTGAAGGATGTCGCGTATCAGATGCGAACGCCTGATTTCTGGAACTCCATGGACATGATCGGCGGCGCAAAAAGCTATCAGCTCGGTTCGAGCTTCAACGATGGCAAGGGGCAGCCGGGGCAATCGAATGCAGTGAGCCATGGATGCGTGCCGAGCCGCTTCAAGCAGATCAATGTCATCAACACCGGGAGGAAGGCATGAGCCGGTCGAACTCCACAGGACGCGGCGAGCCGAAGCGGCTGCTCGGTAACACTGCGATTCCCGCCGGTGCAATCATCACCCGTGAGCAGGCACAGTCGCTGATCGGGCGCGTGGTGAGAATGTCGAAGGCCGATGAGGTCATCGTTGGCGTCGGCGGCGGATATCAGTCCGATGTCCGGTTCGCCAACAATCAGATGTCCACTGCCGGCGGCGTCAGCAATGGACAGGTGAGTGTGACAAGCGTATTTGGAAAGAAGCACGCGACCACCGCGACCAACGATCTTTCCGACGAGTCGCTCAAGCGCGTGGTCGAGCAATCGGAAGCGCTGACGAAGCTTTCTCCCGACGATCCTGAATGGTTGCCGGGCCTGCCGTCGCAGACTTACATGCCTGGCCGCGGGTACGTTGAAGCCACTGCCGAGGTTACGGCCACTGAGCGAGCGCGTGCGGCGCTGACGGCGCTCGAGCCGGCGCGCAAAGCGGGCGATCTCAACGCCGCCGGCTTTATTATTGTCAGCGCTGGCGCAAACGCTCTTGGCAACAGCAAGGGATTGTTCGCGTACAACCGCGCAACCATCGCCAACTACACCGTCACGGTTCGCACCGCCGACGGCACCGGCTCAGGCTGGGCAGGAGCAGAGCATCCGGATTGGAGGCAGATCGACTTCCGCAAGTTGAGCGCGACGGCGATCGAGAAGGCGCGACTGTCACGCAACCCTGTTGCGATCGAGCCCGGACGCTATACAGTGATCCTCGAGCCCCAGGCCGTGGGCGATCTGGTTCAGCTCATTGGCGGGTCACTTGGCGCGCGCGGTGCCGACGAAGGCCGAAGTGCTTTCACCAAGGCAGGCGGTGGCAACAAGATGGGAGAGAAGATCGTGGACCAGCGCGTGACGATTATTTCCGACCCGTTCGATTCGCAGCTTCTTGCACAACCATATGATGGGCAGGGCCTGCCATTGTCACGCCAGGCATGGATCGAGAACGGCGTACTCAAGCAACTTGCCTATTCGAGATTCTGGGCGCAGAAGCAGGGCAAGGTCGCGAACGGAGGAGCAACCTCGCTCAAGATGATCGGTGGTACGACGTCGACTGCCGACATGATCAAGTCCACGCCGCGAGGCATTCTCGTCACCCGCTTGTGGTATCTGCGGCAGGTCGATCCGCGCACCATTCTGTTCACCGGTCTTACCCGCGACGGCACATTCCTGATCGAGAACGGAAAAATTACCAAAGCGATCAAGAATTTCCGGTTCAATGAGTCGCCGCTGTTCATGTTGAACAACGTCGAGGCGATTGGTCCCTCGGTTCGGATTGCGGGCACCGAAGGTGGAGGCCCGGTAGTGATGCCGACGCTGAAGGTGAAGGACTTCAACTTTACGAGTCTGTCGGACGCGGTCTAGCACCGCGCCCGTCAACCCTGTCTGAGCGCTCCGAACAGTGTAGGAACCAGTCCTGCAACCCACACGATTCCCGCGATGATCGCCGCTGATTCTTTCTTCACTCCGCTGGTGACGTACACCCCGATACCAATCAGTACGGTCACCCAGAGGGTGAAGAGATCGAGAGAGCCCAGTACGGCGAGCAGCACGGGACTCATCGTCGCGTCATCGACAAATCGCGCCAGGCCCAGGCTGACGGTGAACCGCGACGTAATGTTTTCGGGAGCCATCAGCATCCCCTGCACGGCGTTGACGCAAAGCTCTATGAGCCGCGGAAATTGCGCGTACGTCACTACCATTATCGCCATGGCGACGGTTTGCTTCGCGTCGAACAGCTTGCCGGCGATCCATAGCACGACTCCCAGCAGCAGGACGGCGATCGGCATTCCAATCACATAGCCCACGGCGGCGAACTTCTCCATCATCGCCTGTCCCTGCGCAAGTTGTTCCGCCTTGAGCTCCGGGTTTGCAGCCAGCGTCGCGGCATTGCTCCGTGTAATCTCAGCGTCGAATATGGGGCCAAGAGCATTCTGAAACAGAACGAAAAGAATTCCTGAAGCGATTGCGAGAAACAGCAATGCGAGGCCGAACTTCCCCTCGCGACGTCGCGCGAAGACATCGGACGGCTGGTAGAAGATGTCCACGAAATCTTCCCATAACGCGGCTTTTTCTGGAGTTGCAACTGCGGTCGAGTCGGTCATGTTGAATATCCTGTTGGAAACTGGAGTCACGCGTGGTCGGCGGGAGACGCACCGAATCTAGCTCCATCTGCCTGGCAGGGCCTGAAGGAGTCGGGCAAAATCCAAGAAGCCGGGGGAGAATCTCAACTTTGTCCATTCACGGCATGCGCGTTGCCCTTTCATCCGTCAACAAGGAGAAACAAAATGGCAAAAGACAAGAAGAATGATGGCCACCAGCACGAAGCGGCAGATGGCGCGTCCGGGCGGCCGGAGAAAACACATTTGAAACAGTCCGAGACGCTTCACTCCCAGCAAAGCACCAAACACAGCCAGAGCGGACCCGGGCACGACCCGGCCGACATCCGGGAACACAACGATGAGGGCAAGGATCGACTCTTCGAGGGGCGACAACAGCACGACGATGCGGAGAAGGAGAGCGAAAGAACCCGCCTCTCCCGGGACATCAACAAACACAAGCACGTCTCGGACGAGATGAATCCAAATCGCGAACCCGACGTGACAGGGAAGTAGCAGATAATGCTTGTTCCGCGGGGGCTTTAGACCCTACAATTCATCTGCAGTTTGCTGGCGCGCGTATTTCGACTGGTCGGATACGCGCGTTCTCGTTCACTTTTCATCGAAGGAGCGCAGCATGGCTGTCAACATGAATACAGGCAAGCTTCTGGCTGGCGGCATTGCGGCAGGTGTCGTCCTCAACATCATCGACTTCCTCTCGAACGGTGTCGTTTTCGCCCAGCGGATGCAGGCCGACGCCAACGCCTTCAAGCCAGGCCTCGGCGACCGGTTCGCGGAGATGGACGCCGGTCAGATTGCCGGCTATGTCTTTTTCGACTTCATCGTCGGATTCCTTCTTGTATGGACGTATGCGGCGATTCGCCCGCGTTTCGGCCCTGGTCCGCGAACGGCGATGTACGTCGCACTCCTCTTCTTTGTGTTCGGCATGATCCTCACGTTCGGCTACAAGGAAATGGGGATCATGTCGTCGGGATTGTGGTGGAGCTACAGCCTGGTCTGGCTCGTCAACCTCCTTCTCGCATCGATGGTGGGGGCATGGATTTACTCCGAGAGGGGCGCGGATGCCGCGACGACCTAGCAGAGCTGCATAACCGATGAGAGCACGCCGCATTATCAGGCTATGCCTGCTCTCATGCACCTTCCCTGCTGGTGTTGCAGCGCAACGTCCTGACACGACGATCGAGCTCGCTGTAACTCTCGACCGGCCTGACTGGCGATACAACGCCGGCGACACTGCACGGTTCAGCGTCGCGTTCACTCGCGCTGGACGACCCATTTCCAATGCGACGGTAATTGTCGACATCGGCGCCGAACGAATGCGTCCGGCCCGCAGCGATACCCTGCGACGTGTTACGAACGGTCAGGTCGTGAAGGCAACGCTGCCCCGCCCCGGATTTCTTCGCGCAAGTGCGACCGCAGTCCTCGATAGCGTTACCTATAGAGGGATGGCGACGGCTGCGTTCAGCCCTGAGAGCATCAAGGCAACGACAACGATGCCCGGCGACTTCGAACGGTTCTGGGAAGAGACTCTGGAATCTGCCCGGCGCGTCCCGCTCTCGCCCGTGATGACCAGATTAACCCGCTGGTCCACACCTGACGTAAACGTGTATCACGTCTCCTTTCAGAATGACCGCCTTGGAAGCCGTTTGTACGGATTGCTCTCCGTGCCCGCCCGCGCCGGCAAATTTCCGGCAGTGCTCGTGCTTCCCGGCGCTGGAGTACGTCCATACTTCCCTGATACGGCCCTCGCGCGGAAGGGAGTGATTCACCTGCGACTTGGAATTCACGGCATTCCGGTAGACCGTGACTCCCTGCTTTACAACGAGCTCCGCGCAACCGCGCTTTCACGATACTGGGCGACCGGAATCGAGAGCCGCGACAGCTATTACTACAGACGCGTATTTGCCGGAGTCGTCCGTGCCGGCGATTTTATTTTCAGCCTGCCCAAGTTCGACGGCACGAACTACGTCGTGCAGGGGGGAAGCCAGGGCGGCGGGCTCGCGGTTGTTGCTGGAGCGCTCGACACGCGGGTGAAGGCTGTCGCGGTAATCCATCCCGCCATGGCAGACCATTTCGCGTATCTGGCCGGCCAACCCGGGGGATGGCCGCACGTGTTTGCCGATACCGTCGGCATGCGCGCCATGCCCGAGAAAATGGAAACGCTTCGCTACTACGATGTCGTGAATTTCGCCAGACTGCTGCACGTGCCGGGGTTTTACACGTGGGGATACAACGACGTTACAGTTCCTCCGACATCGATGTATGCCGCTTACAACCTTGTCACTGCTCCGAAGGAACTCTTCCTGGTTCCCGAAGTTGGCCATTTTACCACCAAGGGGCAGGACGACCGCGTGAGAGCATGGGTGCTGGGCAAGCTGGGAGTAACACCGCTCGCACGCGCTCCGGCCAGGGAATAACTCCTCTCCGCACTCCGCGTCCCGCGCCCCGCTTATTCCACCAGGCGCAGGAGCCACTGCCGCGTCGTATCACCAACATCACCCAGCACAGCGGCATCCGTTTTTCCAGACGACTTCAGAACGTGGAAGCTGTGATCGGCGCCTTCGAGCCATGTCATTGCCCATTGCGCGTTCACGGTCTGCAATGCAGCCTCCATCAGCGACGGCGTGCAGAGCGCATCGCGCGTCCCATTGAAGCAGAGCACCGGCACGCGGATCGACGGCAAGTGGGCATCGCGCAATTTTTCTGGCTGTCCCGCCGGATGAAGCGGATACGCGAAAAGCAGCAGACCGTCACACACGAATCCCTTTGCCGCCATCATTGAAGCAGCGCGACCGCCCATGGACCGTCCGCCAATGATCAGAATTCGCGGATCGATTTCCTGCCGGACGCGATCGACGACCGCCGCAAAGCATTGCTCGAGCCGTGGCATCGGGTCGAGCCGGCCCGAGCCCCTTTCGCTGTAAAGAAAATTGAACCGAACAACATTGACCCCGCTCGATCGGAGTGTATCGACGAGCTTCGACATCCCCTTGTCGCCCATGTGTCCACCCGCGCCGTGGGCACAGACAAACACCGTGTCGCGAATCTGCTGCGCCGTTGCGGCTTCGAACACAGCGGTGGTCTGATCTCCTCGAACGTCGATCTTCCATTCAGTCGCTGTCATTTCGGCCTCACTGGCGTCAACCCCATTTCGTCGAGGAACTGATGTCCCCCGGTCGGCTTACCGGCGCGGGCTTCAACTCGCGTGAATACCAGCCGGTCCTTCGTGCGTGTCATTCCAACATAAAGCAGTCGCCGCGCCTCCTCGATCTGACGCGTGTCAGGATCCCTTTCGCCGAGGAGCTCCGCATCCTCGGCGCCAACAATGTAAACTCGTGAGAATTCCAGACCCTTTGTCGAGTGAAGCGTCAACAAATTGACACGCGCCGAGTCACCCTCCGTTCCGTCTTTTTTCGACAACGCCACGCGCTCGAGAAACCCGGCGAGTTGCTCGGGCATCGGTTGGCCTTCAAAAACATCGAGCAACGGCTTGAGTCGTAGCATGACCTCCGGATAGCGTTCAACCGCAGTTTTGTCGGCGCGTATTCTCGACATCACTGTTTCGCCGCCAAGCAACTCGATCAGATCTGCGAGTGTTGTGACGTATGCATCGCTACAGGCCTCGGCCTCGGCCTGATAAAACGTCAGACAGTTGCTGTTGCGGCCGAGCGCGAACACGCGCGTGAAGCCCACCATGCGCCTGGCTTCGTCGCAGAGCAATGACTCGTCACTCAGGGCAAGTGCCAAACCGAGCGGTCCAAGCAGCTCGATGAGCGCCGTTTTTCGCGCACGCACAATTTTGGCTTCACCCAGCACGAGGAAAAGCCGGGCAAGCGCTTTGGTATCGTCGAGCGCGCGATGGGACTGACCGGTCTCTATTCCGTAATACCGTGCGAGGTCCACAAGCCTGGCGCTCCCAGAGTGAAGTTCTCTCGCCAGCACCAGCGTATCGTACGTGCAGAAGTCGGAGCCGGACAGTGACTCGGCCATGCGCCGCAGAATTGGAAAATCGAACTGGTAGCCGTTATGTGCCACGAAGATGTCGGGGCCGCAGAACTCGCGGAACTGCGGCCAGACTTCTTCGAAAAAAGGAGATTCTGCGACGTCGCCTGCCGATATACCGTGGACGGCAAACGCGCCTTCAGTGATCGGAACACGAGGCTTGACGAGAGAGTGAAACTCATCCTCCACGTGACCTTTTCGTACTTTCACCGCGGCAATTTCAACCACCTCGGCCTGCGCGATATCCTTGCCCGTCGTTTCGAGATCGACGGCCGTGAAATCGAGGAAGTGATTCGAGAACCCTGCGCTCCGAGCTAGCTGCGCGGCCTTGAATAGGCCGAGGGCGATGCCGAGCGATTTACAATCGGAATGACCTATCGATACTGCGCCGGCTTCGGGATACCCTCCGAGCTGGACGCGATTCAGGTCGATGCCGGCCAGCATTCCCTTGAGTGCTATCTCGAGGCCACCCAGCCGCGGAATCCACACTGTCTTTCCGAAGTCGAGAGCATCCCTGAGCCGCGCTGCCAGAAGCTGAACCTCCTCGTTCTCGGCTGGGTCTGACAACTCATCGTGATTGTCCTCCAGCACCGTTCGGTACTCGCCCACGCGCTGGGAAAGCAACTCGTCGACAAGACCGGAGAGAGACGAATGGGACGCCCCCAGTGCGGCGAGATTCTTCAGTGCAAACAGACCCTTCCAGATCTTGCTCCGATCGGCGTCCGCCGTTGTCTGTCTGCGCGCCCTCTGCTCGAAATATTGAAGGAGGTCGCTGCCTGCTTCATCTGCCTTCGCGCGTGCGCTGTCGAATAGTGGCCGCGGCAGTACCACCTGGAGAAAGCGCTCACGATGAATGGGATCTTCGGCATTCGATATCACCCTGAGCGCTGCGACGAGATACCTGACAACGGGATCATCAGCGAGCGCATGACCCTGCGCCATCCGGCAGGGAATACCGGCGGCAAGAAACGCGGATTCCGCTGTATGACCTATCTCGTGCGTTCGGTAGAGCAGTGCGTAGTCGCCCCATTCGAGTGTATGCGCCTCGCGGTCGCGGCGGAGATCGTCAAAAATCCAGGCCAGTTCTTCCCGTTCGTCGCCGAAGGTCATGGCCTCGACCGGGAAGGGAGAGTGGCGCCCGGAGTCGGCGAATCTTCGATCGCCAAACATCGGCGTATTGATGTTTACGAGCCGGCGTGAAAGCGTGATGACCTCGCTCGGGCAACGTCGATTCTCGCCGAGCTGCAACCGGGTGGACAAACCGAAATCGTTCAGGAAATCGCCGAATACACGCGGATCGGCCCCTGCCCATGAGTAGATGGATTGCTCGTCATCGCCGACGGCAAACACATTCCCATGCTCGAGCGCCAGTGAGCGCATAATCGAGTATTGAACGGTGTTGAGATCCTGAAATTCATCCACCAGGATGCAGTCCCACCGCTGACGCACTGCCGCCGCAACCTCCTCGTTACGAAGCAACTCGGATGTCTTGAGAACGAGCATGTCGAAATCGACCATGTTGCGCTTCTCGAGGAATGCCAGATACCGGTCGTATACACCTCGATCGTTCTCGTGCAACGGCTCTGCGCAGAAGCGGTAGGCAGTGAACTGCTTCACTCTCTTCCTGTGCCAGCGGCTATAGCCCTCCACGCGATAGAGCGCGCGCAGTTGGTACTCCTCATCCGCTATTCCGAAACCCGGTCTGAGCTCCGCTTCGGCAGTGAACTCGCGGAGCAGTTCCGCGCAGAATGAATGGATCGTCCCCCGCTTGATCTTTCCCGCCTGCGATCCGAGATATGTCTCGAGACGCGATGAGATCTCCTCTGCGGCTTTGTTTGTAAAGGTGAACGCGCAGATGCGAGCTGGGTTCAGGCCACGCTTCTCCACGAGGAAGCGGATGCGCTCGATCAGACAGTAAGTCTTGCCCGCCCCGGGACCCGCGAATACGAGCAGCGCTCCGGGCTCGGCTTCGATAACCAAACGCTGGGAATCAGACGGTGTGTGTGGCACGTCCGAATATAGCGCTGGACGACATACGGAAATGTGGATGGCGTCTCACCGCCGCAACGCAACAGTGTTGCAAAACGGACTGTCAGACCCCCTCTCTAACTTGCCTTCATACCCGCTTTGGAGACGCCATGAAATCGCAAGTTATTCTTGACTATCAGCAGGCTGATGGCCGAGCCGGATATGCCGTCCGCGCCCTGCTGAAATTCGAGGGAGATTCAGTCGAAAACCCGAGGGAGGTGCCGCTCAATCTGTCGCTTGTACTCGATCGCTCGGGCTCGATGAGCGGGGAAAAGCTGGAGCATGCACGCAAAGCGGCTGCGTTCCTCGTTCGCCGGCTGCGGCCCGCTGATGTAGTCAGTGTAGTCGCTTATGACGACAGTGTGATCACAGTCGCCGAGCCCGCGACAGGTGCTGCGCAGGCGGGATTGGCGCGTGAAATCGAGACCATCATGTCTGGCGGCAGCACCAATCTGAGCGGCGGCTGGCTGAGAGGCCGAGACCTGGTGACGCGAAACGGATCCAGTACCCCGGATGCTCCCGCTGAGCCAGGTGATGCATCCCGGGGCAGTGCGATCAATCGGGTCATTCTGATGACCGACGGTCATGCCAACGTCGGCATCACCGATCCTGTGCGACTGCTCGGCTTGTGCAGTAATGGGCTGAAGCAGGGAGTCACCACGACCACGATCGGATTTGGTGGGGATTACGACGAAGAGCTGCTACGAGGAATGGCTGAAGCGGGAGGCGGGCACAGCTATTACATCGAGAATCCCGATCAGGCACCCGGGGTGTTCGAGGAAGAGATCGAGGGTCTGCTGAGTCTCGCCGCCCAGAACATCGAGGTGAAGATCAAGCCAGAGCCATTCGTCGATCTCGTGAATGTTCACAACGACTATCAGTCACACGGCAATACCGACGGCATAACGGTGGCTGTCGGCGATCTCTACGCCCGCGATCCGAAATCACTGCTGATTGAATTCTTCGTTGCCGACGTAGAAACAGTCGGCGACCGAAGCATTGCTGTGATCTCTGTCACTGCTGATGTCGTGGGCGCTGACGGCGGCGTGCAGCGGCAGGAAATCCGAATCCCCGTTGCCGCCACCCTTTCGGCTGAGGGCCGTGAGGAGCCGGAAATTCAGCGTACGAAAATTCTGCTGGATGCCGCGAAGGCCCGGGATGAGGCGCGTGTGCGCGGCCAGAGAGGCGATTACGGTGGAGCCGCGGCGATGCTGCGTGAGGCCAGCGTGGCATGCGCGTCGATGCCGTTGGGTGGCAGCGTTATGGATGAGCAGGCAGTCGATCTGATGGCGATGGCATCCAAATATGAAAACGAAGAGGTCACGCTCTCGGACGAGAAGTATCTCTACCAGCGCGCGTATAATGCGCGCCGCGGGAAGGAGCGGTACGAGAAGAAGATCTCGAGGGTCAAGCCGCAGAAATAAGGGGCAGGGCGGCTGTATTTCGGGTGAGGGTCTGACTACCTGTCAGGCCCTTACCTCGACAGCGACACGATGCCAGGCATTGTTGCCATAGCCTTTCACATTCCACACATCCTTCACATCGGGAGGCTGCGTCAAACCACGGCCATCGGAGCACCGGACCACGAGCGTATGCGAACCTGCTGCCAGTGTCAGCGTCGCTCGCCAGAGCTGCCATGCCCATGGACTTCCTGAGGCGTATACCTCCGCCGGGGTCCATGTATCGCCATTATCTCCCGAGCATTCAACCACCATTACCGGCGCCCCTTCGCGTCCGAGTGCCCATCCGCTCAATTCCGCCGCGCCCGCCGGTACCTGCCCCCCCGCCTCAGGCGAAAGGATAACGGCGTTGAGGGGTGTCTCGTTCATCTCCGTGCCATTACGCACATTCCCATCATCACCGTCGCGTTTCGCCAGCAGCCGGTAGGCCTGCGTCTGGAAATAATTCGCTGATGGTTCGGCGCGTACTTCGATCTCGCCAAGCCATTTGACACTGCGCGCCCCGATGTAACCGGGAACCAGGGCGCGGACCGGGAATCCATGATCCGGGGACAGCGGCTCGCCATTCAGCTCATACGCCAACAACACTTCGGGGCCAAGCGCTTTCGCCAGCGGGATGGATCCGCCAAACGCAAATTTTTTTCCATGTCGTTCGACCACGTCCACCGAGGTAAACCAGACGTGTCCGGCATCCTCTTCGACGCCGGCACTCAACAGAACGTCGCGGAGCTGAATCCCCCTCCATGTGCCGGTACTTATGGGCTCGAGTCCCCAGGGCAGCTCGCCTGGTATGGGGGCAACGTTCTCCAATTCAGTTCGGCGAAGCCCCGCGCAAACCAGGGTTGCGTCCACTTCGCGGGCAGTGAAGCTGTGCTTCAGATCGTCGAGCGAAAGCTCTAGCTTCCGCCCCACGAGACCGTGGACGCGAAGGCGCCAGTTCGCGGCATCGAGAGACGGGATGGCGGCATGGCTCCTCGTGAAAAACAGCTCGGCCGGAGTGATAAACCGACTGCCAAGCTGGCTCGGAGATGGCCCGGTGTTGAGACCCTGCTCGTCCAGTGAGCGCCGAGCGCCGGCGGCGAGTTTATCCGATTCCGGATTAGTTTTGGCTATCGTCATGAGAGCAAGATCGTCCCCCTCTGTATGGATGGCAAACTATCGGTCGGCGCGGCGTGCGAACGGAGGAAGATCTTCCCAACCCAGGCGCTGTCACGCGCTTCCCGCACCCAATCGCATTCTCCAGCAGTCCCGATAGGACCGTATTCGAATCGAAGTACGTGGAGGCTGTGCCCGAATCTTCCCCTCTGTTGCTCACAGTGCATAATGCCTTCGTGAACCCGCTGCAGATATGAGCAACCGAGGAAGTCCCACATTCAAGCCGGACCCGCGTCAATCGCCAGGTTCACATCTTCCGGGAGAGGCTTCGCCGCATGCCTCTCGCGGCATTGTCACCCAGTCCGTTGACTCCCCACAGGCAATCGAAACTGATGACACTGCCCGGCATCAGCTAGCCGCGACCTTCAGTGGCAGGCCCTATGTCCGGGGCAAATTCATCTGGGCCGATAACGCCAAGTTATACCTCCGCGGCGTTACCTATGGCACGTTCCGGCCCAAGGGAGGGGGTTAAGATTCCACGACCGCGCGCGAGTCGAATTCGACCTCGAACAGATTGCTGCGGCGAGGTGCAACGCGATTCGGACGTAAACGCCGCCCCCGCTCTGGATGCTCGACGCGGCGCAACGCCATGGACTTCGCGTCGTGGTGGGTCTGCCGTGGGAGCAGCATGTCGATTTTCTCGCGGACCATGCGACGGCGGACCGGATCGAGAGCGAGGTACGCACGAAGCTACGGAATTTTGGTGGCCACTCGGCGAAGCGAGTCTCAAGAGGCTTGGTGTACACGCAATAGATCTGTACCAGATCCACCGGGCGTTGAAACGACAGCGAGTGTAATCATGTCAGACGAGGCCACGCAATGGACGTATCGTCACACGGCGGCACGATCCACTTTACTCTGGTACACGCCAACACACGCCAATACACCTCAGGCCGCGCCAATCCCGGAACACCTTGTTTGCGCGCAATTTACTCGCTTAACCCTGATCATTTCGCAATCCTCCGCTCAGCCTCCGTCACCGCCTCGAACAACTGATCGAACGACTCCACGACGAAGAGCACATCCTGCAGATGATCGATCTCGAAGTGCTGGTCGAACACTGCGTCTAGACTGAACGGCCGGCGATCGCAATTCGGGCCGAGCGCGTTGGCGGCATCCCCGTGCGATGATATCAGGCCGCTTCCGTACACCCTGACCTTACCATCCTCGCGCACCAGCCCGAATTCAATCGTAAACCAGAAAAGCCGGGTCATTCGCAGCACATCGGCATCGCTTTCTGCCGCGGACGCGGCTTTGCCGTAGTGCTGCAGGAAATCGCCGAAAGCCGGATCGGAGTGCAGCGGCACATGCCCGAAAACATCGTGGAAGATGTCCGGCTCGGGCAGGTAATCCAGCTGCTCCCGCGGCCGGATAGTGATTGTCGTCGGGAACTTGCGTTGGGCAAGACACGCGAAGAACTCCCGCGCGGGCAGAAATCCGGCGACCGGCACGGCCTCCCAACCGGTGATGGCGCCGAGTTGCGCGTTTACTCCCGCCAGATCAGGGACACTGTCGCGACGGAGACCGATCGTTTCCGCGCCATTCAGAAAGACCTTGCTGCCGTTGTCCACGAGCTGTGTCATTCGGCGTTCGTACAGGATGCGCCACACGTCGTGCTGCTCGGCCGTGTAATCGCTCCATTTCTGCTCGATGAACTTCGGCGGCGATGCCTGAGTTTCGGTCTGCATTGGATCTCCTTGCTGAAAACAAAAAAAGCCCCCGAGGATTCGGAGGCTGAGGGGGGAACGTTTGCGTAAAGTCAGCTACACAACAACACGCGATCGCCCACAGCTTCCGGAGTTTTTCCGATAGCTGCGGTAGGAATGAAAGAGGCGGGCGAGAGTGAGCATATTGTTCTGTATTATGGTGGACGCGCCGCCATTGTGCAACGTTTTTTCAGCGCGCGGTGAGGCGATGTTTGGTCAGCCAGGACAGTGTAGTCGGATGGAGATGAGAATGACACTGTGAATTGACCAGGACTAAGGATTGATGACCTTCCGGACTGCTCCCCGCCTCCTACTCCATTCCCTGAAAACCAACCCTCGATCCATTCCATAAACTCTCTACGACCCGCTCCCTGCATGTGGGGTAATTAGCTTTGTACTCCTACCCTCCAATCACGATGTCCCGCGCATGAAAACTCCTGGTCTTTTCGCCCTGGGCGCACTTGCCCTCTCGCTGCTCGCCGCCTGCACGATGAACGATGCAGAGCCCTCGACCGCAATATCCAACGTGCCGGTGCCCGCTATGGATCCGGTTTCAGTCGTGGCGGTTGACTCCGCTACGATGTCGCCCGGTCAGCCGGCACAGCCCGCTGACTCTGCTGCCGGCGACAGTGCCCCGGCAAAACCGGCTCCCATCACCGTGCCCTCGGTTCGTGGCCGCAGCAAGAAAGACAGCATCGCGCTGGTCTCCGCCATTCGCGCTGGCGCAAAGGAAACCCGCTGGCCGGTGAAGGGCCCGGCGGTTCTTCCGGGTTCGATCTTCCCCGCGAAGCGCGTCGTCGCCTATTACGGCAACCCGCTCTCCAAGCGGATGGGAATACTCGGCGAATATAAATCCGACGACATGCTCGCCCGCCTCGATCGTGATGTCGCCGCCTGGAACCGCGCCGATCCCGCTCATCCCGTCGTGCCTGCACTACATCTCATCGTCGTCGTCGCGCAGGGCGCACCCGGACGCGACGGAAAGTACCGGCTGCGCATGCCGGACACTCTCATTGAAAAGGTTGCTTCCTGGGCGGCAACACGAAAAGCTCTGGTGTTCGTCGACATTCAGGTGGGATTGAGCACGGTTCAGCAGGAAGTCCCGCGACTCGAGCAATTTCTGAAGCGCCCCAACTTTCATCTTGGCCTCGATCCCGAGTTCTCGATGAAGGGTGGCGAAAGACCCGGCTCGAAAATCGGCACGATGAACGCCGGTGACATCAACTGGACCACGAATTACCTCTCGAACCTTGCGAAGGCGAACAATCTCCCGCCCAAGATCCTCGTAGTGCACAGGTTCACGCGCAAGATGGTCAGCGGCTACAAGGATATCAGACTCGATCCGCGGGTTCAGATCGTAATTGATATGGACGGCTGGGGCGCACCGTGGCTCAAGTACGATTCGTATCGTGACTATGTTCAGGCCGAGCCGGTACAGTTCACGGGATTCAAGATCTTCTACGGCAATGACACGAAGAAGGGCGATCCAGTGCTGACCCCGGGCGAGGTTTTGCGACTGACGCCTCCGCCTCTTTATATCCAGTATCAGTAATTCAGTGCAGCAGGTTGCTTGAAGCCTGTGTCAGTTCCGTTTCCAGAGTAACGGGCAGGTCCCGGGTAGCTCCGATCGCGTAACTGTTGCCAATCGCAACGATGAACCCCGCGACCGGGGAGACGCTCAGGACCTTTGATCCGCTCACCAAAGCCGAGGTGGATGTTCGCCTCGAACGGGCCGCGCGTGCGTTTGCTGAACATCGCTCGACATCATTTGCCGAGCGAGCCGCAGCGATGAACCGGGCTGCCGGGATCCTCGAGTCTGAAAAGACTGAACTCGGCCGCCTGATGACCCTGGAGATGGGCAAGCCGATCTCCGCAGCGATTGCCGAGGCGGAAAAATGCGCATCCGGTTGTCGGTACTATGCGGATAACGCGGCCGCATTTCTCGCGGACCTGCAGTTCCCCGTGGAGAAAGGCGAGAGCCGGGTCATGTTTCAACCCGTCGGTGTCCTGCTGGCAGTCATGCCCTGGAATTTTCCGCTTTGGCAGGTATTCCGGTTCGCCGCTCCCGCGCTGATGGCTGGCAATGTGGGCCTGTTGAAGCATTCCTCGAACGTCCCGCAGTGCGCGCTCGCAATCGAAGACATCATCCGCAGGGCAGGATTTGGCGACGGAGTGTTTCAGACGTTGCTGGTGGGATCCGACGCCGTCGAGCGGATTATCGCAGATTCTCGCGTTGCCGCAGTTACCCTCACCGGCAGCGAAGCAGCCGGACGGTCAGTCGCTGCGACTGCGGGTCAGCACTTGAAAAAAACTGTTCTCGAGCTCGGCGGGAGCGACCCGTTCATCGTGATGCCGAGCGCGGATATCGACGCGGCGGTCACCACTGCCGTCAAGGCGCGAATGATTAACAACGGACAATCGTGCATTGCCGCGAAGCGCTTCATCGTGCACGAGGAAATCTACGATCGTTTTCTCCGCAGTTTTGTTGACGGCGTTCGCTCAATCCGTGTTGGTGATCCAACGGACGAGGCGACCGAGCTTGGCCCGCTCGCGACTGCGAGTATCCGTGATGACATTGCTGCTCAAGTCGAGAAAAGCATTGCCATGGGCGCTCAGCTGCTGTGCGGCGGGAGGAATATCGACGGGCCGGGCTTCTACTTTCAGCCAACAGTTCTCGCCGACATTCCCGACGAAAGTCCAGCTGCCATCGAAGAGTTGTTCGGCCCGGTTGCCTCAGTCTGGAAAGCAGCGAATACCAGCGACGCAATCCGCATTGCCAATCGCACAAGCTTCGGACTCGGCGCGAGTGTATGGACCAATGACACTGGAGAACGCGAACAATTTATTCACGATCTCGAATCCGGCATGGTGTTCGTGAACGGGATGGTTGCATCTGAGCCGGGACTCCCCTTCGGCGGTGTGAAGAATTCTGGTTATGGCCGGGAGCTTGGCGAGTTCGGAATCCGTGAGTTCGTCAACATCAAGAGTGTGAAGATCACCAGAATTGAGGCATGATCGTCAGCCACTGTGTAGCCCCGTGTCGTTGCACTTCCCCGTAATTCGCCGTTTCGCCCTGTCTTGCTCCCGGCTCCAGCCATGAAGCTCAAGCCATTGGCTTTTTTACCGAGGGTGTTGCCCCTAAAAGCCCAGAGCTGATAGCCCCGGCTGATAGCCCACAGCCCGAGAGCGGATCGCCCTTTTACCAGCCGTTGATCCGATCCCAGATCGCGACCACCTCGTCCCCGCCCTCCACAACGTAGTACCGGTCATACGCGGCCGCGGTCAGACAGGCATGGTTTGGCGCAACGCGCACCTTTGTGCCAACCGGAATTTTTTCGAATGGCAGAGACGTGTCCCCCGTTGCGACACCGTGCTCCTGGTATGCGCGTTCGATCCTGCATTCCCCGTATACCGGTTCGCAATCGATACCCCACACAATTCCAAACCCTGCGTCGTGATCCGTTGCCGCAGTGCTCCTGTCCTTCGACAAGGCAAGCGAGCCCGCGTCGATGAGAATCCGGTTCTCGCTCTCTCTCCGCCCGATCACCGACGCAAGCACCGTCAGCGCTATGTCCTCGCGCGTGCACGACCCGATCTCAGCCTGAAAAAGATCGCCAAACATGTACACGCCGGGCCGCACTTCAGTCACGCCGTCGAGCGCTCGCGCATGCGTGACGCTTGGCGTAGATCCAATCGAAACCATCTCGCATGATAATCCCGCCTCACGCAAAACGTCGGCGGCCCGCGTCACCGTCCGCCGCTCCTGCTCCGCCACATCTGCGGCACAATCTGCTGTTCGGCAGGCATACGAGTGTCCTCCATGGGTCAACACGCCCGCAAGCCGCTTCCCTAGTGCACGTCCGATTTCAAGCAGCGCATCGCTATCAGCAGCCACTCCCCCTCTGCCCTCACCGCTGTCGATCTCGATCAGCGCCCGCAGCCCCGATATATGGGACCCAATGGATTTTGCCACCGCGACGTCATCCGTGAGGACGCTGAGGCTCACGCCGGTCTCTACGAGTGCCGCTGCGCGGCCGAGCTTCTGAGGTGTAATCCCCGCCGCGAGCGTTATATCGCCAAACCCCTGACCCCCGAAATATTCGGCTTCTGCCAGCGTTGAAACGGTGATGGGCCCCGTCTCATCGCCAAAAGCGAGGCGGGCGATTTTAACCGATTTCGCCGTCTTGAGGTGCGGACGAAGCGACACGCCGTGGCGCTGCGCAACAGCCCGCATTGCCTCGAGATTTTTTTCGAGGACAATGCGGTCAAGCACCAGGCAGGGCGTCGGCAGCTCATCCAGACGCATCCCCGCGCCTCCTACGCTGCTTCTACTTGTTCGGGTACAGGATCGTGTCGATGCGGTGCCGTGAATGTGACCGCCAAAGTGGTGTCCGCCATGATGCCGAACGATGTGCTGCGAAGAATTACGCGATTGCCCGATCGCTCCCATCTCAGGGTACGCTCGGTGAACTCGTCTCCGCCGTACCCTTCGAAGTCACCTGGCGCTGGCGTGGCGCGTGTGAATCTGCCAACCAGCAGCATGTCCCGGTTGAGTTCCTTGCGGGGGATCTCAAAGTACAGCTTCTCACCCACAAGGTGAGTCTTGAACATGCCGGTGCGGGTTTTCGCGTCTTTCGTGATGACCCTCGCGTACGGCCGGGGCGCATTGGCCGCCGGGCGGGCGCTGCTGTCCCCGGGAGTGCCGCCGCCGGGGGCAGGGCCGCCAGGTAATGTCTGCGGCGAAGTGCTTCGGGGAGTGGTGGCCGGAGTCGGGGCCTGAGGCTTGGGACGCGCACATCCGGCCAATACAGAGAATGACGCCAGGGATGCAACGAGAAACGATGTTCTGGTCATGGAGATTGGATGGGAGAAATCGTGGCGCTTTGACGGACGCAGGGAGGGTCCTGCTGATTACGCATGACACGGGAAACTGCTGGAGAACAGCCGAGGGTAACGAAGTAGACTCTTGCTTGGCACACGGTGGAGGGAGAGTCCGCAATTGTCCCGCAGAGGTTCACAATAGTCGCAATAGTCCGCAATAGTCCGCAATAGTTCGCAATAGTCAGAAGTGGTCTGCAGTAGTCCCCAGGTGGACTGCCGGCTGATTGCGAATTGATGATTATGGCCCGCCCTTCGTCAAACGACGCAAAACATTGCGGGTGGCATAGACCTCGCAGCTTCGTTCCACCCAATCCCGAGGCTGCAATGATTCTTTCCCACTGCGCCCGAACATTACTCCTGTGGACGGGCACTACGGTGAGTATGTCGCTGTATGGCATCGTGCGCGGCGGCACGAATACCTATTTCAGTTTCAGCCCGCAGCGGTATCTGGGCTGAACTCGGCTACGTCCCTGCATACCGCTATTAGCGTCGTTTCGTGGCCCTCAGGAGTATTTTAGTAGTATTGCTGTGCTGGATCGTATCATGCTCTGCGCCCCCTTCTCCCTCAGCTGACCGGGAAGAGGGCGCAGGTGCTGCTCCCAACGAAACCCCCAAACGATGTACAAGTTGGGTTGATCAGGTTCAGCCCGATCCTCGGTCCGCTGTCGGCTGGCAGGTCTTACCACCGGGAGTATCGTGGTACTTCAAGCCGCCCCGTCGTACAATTGCGAGTGGAAGCCCAACCAGATTCTCGCTGGTCGTCCGCAACGATAACTCTGAAAGCGCACGGATTCAGCTGAGCGCCGCGGGAGGCGACACTGGAGTCACCATCGCTTTCGATCTTCTAATCACCACGGTTGAAGGTGTGGACGTCTGGAGGCGTTTGCACGGTCAGGAGAGCGACTTAACAATAGGCGCCTTCTCCCTTCCGGCTCACGATTCGATTGAGCTTGGGGACACCTGGCCAGGAACGGATTACATGAAGCGGCCGTTACCGCCCGGTGAATATTGCGCGGTCGGTTACTTGGTACCCGAGCCAGTTGGCGTTGGCCGAGGCGTGCGCTCTCAAGGAGTATTGTTGAACGTGAGATAGGACGGAGGATCGGGCTCGAAACTCCGCGGTGAACCCGCGCTGATTGTGTCTTTTCTTTTCCATCACTGGACACCTCCTTCCTCAAATTATCGAGGCCGATCGATGTGTCCACAAACCCGGGGTAAGATCACACCCGTGCAGTTAGTCCGCAGTTCGCAGCAGGCCCGCACTCCGCAATCAGTCAGCAGTCCGCACCGGCAGTTAGTCCTCACTCCGCGGTCGCCCTTCCTCGCCCCGCAACGCCTCTCATCTGACCTCTCTCCCCACCGTCCATGCCACCCCTGCCGCATCCAGCCCGCGGTTTAACGCTGGCACCCTCACCGTCAACAACACATTGAGCCTGGCAACCTCCCGCGCCAGATCCGCCATCGCCATCTCCAGCGTGCGCCGCTGAATCTCCGTCGCCGGTGAGCTCACGTCGCCAATCTCACGCGCCACCTGATTCACACGATCCTGAATCGACGGCTCGAACTTCCTGTCATCAACATCATTTGCCTCCGGCCCCTGTCGGCCACGCACTTTGAGAAGGATGTCATCCACCTCTTTCTCGATCGCGTCGCTCTGCTTCGACAAGCTGTCCAGCGTCGCGCCGCGGAGCGCGGTATTTACTTCGCCCATCTGGTCCTTCAGCATCTCCGCGGACCTGACAGCAGCCTGTACTCGCGCCTGCTGCTCCCCTGCGCGAACCCGCGTCAGGTACAACTCCCGATACTCGGCGGCAGTCAAAGTGATCAACGGGTCGGCATTCACCAGCACCGGTGTCTCCATCGTCACCGGAGCCGCACCACTCGCGCCCCCCAGAGTCAATCGCGCAACGTACCTGCCGGGCAACGCAAACGCGCCGTTCGGCTGACGATTCGCCGGCGCCTTCGGGACCACGTAGGCCGGTGCCATTCTCAGATCCCACGTCGCGCGATGCAGACCCTTCTTCGAATTCACCGTAAGGTCGCGCACCTTCTTCCCGGTGGAATCGAACACCGCCAGCGACAGCGTCCGTCCTTTTGGCAGTGAATCCCTCACGTAATACGTGAGCGTCGACCCGAACGCCGGATTCGGCGCGCTGTACGACCTTTCTCCGAGCGATGCCGCACCACGCAGGCCCCCCGGCACTGACGCGTTGTAATTGAACAGCGTCGTCGCCTTCACCGGAAATAAATGCATCGCCCCGCCACGCTCGGCCTCAGCCAGCCGCTCGAGCGGAGTTATGTCATCGATGATGTAAATACCGCGGCCGTGAGTGCCGATCACCAGATCGTTCTCCCGCGGGTGAATCTGGATATCGTGCACCGGCACCGTCGGAAGATTGTACTGCAGTCTCGACCAGCTGCGCCCGCCGTTCCCGCTGTAATACGCTCCGATTTCGTTACCCGCGAACAACAGCGCCGGCGCCCGGTGATGTTCGCGAATTACCTGCAACGACGAGTTGGCCGGAAGGTTGGAGGCAATAGACGCCCACGTCTTCCCGTAGTCGTTGCTTCTCAGTGCGTAAGCCCTGAAATCATTACTCCGGTGCCCGTCGAACGCAGCGTAGACGGTTCCTTCATTGTGCCGGGATGCCACCACGCGGCTCACATACGTCTGCTCCGGTACTCCGGGAAATCTCGAGATCCGGGTCCACGTCGCACCACCGTCACGTGAAACCTGAATCAGCCCGTCGTCGGTCCCGACATAGAGCAGCCCTTTCCGCATCGGCGACTCATCCACAGTGCTGATATTTCCGTAATCGGCGACACCCGCATGCCGTGCGATCGCCTCCTTCGTCCACAGCTTCCCCATCAGCGGCAGCTTGTCCCGGTCGAGCCGTCGCGTAAGATCGGGACCGAGTGTCTCCCAGCTGTCGCCGCGGCTGGTGCTCCGAAAGAGGTGATTCGCGCCGAAGTAAAGTGTCCTGTGATCGTGCGGCGATATCAGCAGCGGCGCACTCCAGTTCCATCTCAGCTTCTCGGCGCTGAATGAAGGCTGTGGCTTGATGCTCTTCTGCTCTCCCGTCTTCACGTCATACCGGACGATGCCGCCGTTCTGTGATTCCGAATAGACGACGTTGGGATCCGTGGGATCGACAGCCGAGTAGAAGCCATCTCCGCCGGAAGTGAAAAACCAGTCGCTGTTGGTTATTCCCTGCCGGTTGCGGGTCTGGCTCGGGCCGGCAAGACTGTTGTTATCCTGCAGCCCGCCATACACGTAGTAGAACGGCTGCCGCATGTCGAGACCGATCGCGTAGTACTGCGCAATGGGAAGATTGGCTACGAAATCCGCCGTCTCCCCGCGATCGTGCGTGATGTAGACCCCACCGTCGTTGCCGACGATGATGTGATCGGAATCAGTGGGATCGATCCACAGCGCATGATGATCGACATGCGACGACGTGAGAATATTCCGCATCGTCTTTCCGCCATCGTCTGATGTCTGCAATGGGACGCCGAGAAAGTAGATTCTGTCAGCGTTCCGCGGATCGACGCGGATCTGTCCCATGTACCAGGGAAACGATGAACCCGTGCCTGTCTTGCGCCAGCTTGCTCCGTAATCATCCGACCGGTAGATGTCGGCAGTCTTCGTCTCCATCGTCGCGTAGATCGTCCGCGGCTGCGACCGGCTGACATCGAGCCCGATACGGCCAATGTCACCTGATGGCAAACCTTCGGTGAGCCTTGTCCAGCTCTCGCCCCCGTCGGTCGATTTGTAGATGCCGCTCGAAGGCCCGCCGCCGACGAAGCTGTACGCCTTGCGCTGGCGCTGAAACGCCGCGGCGTAAACCGTGTTTGGCTCGCTCGGATCGAGAATCACGTCGGTGACGCCGGTGTGCTCGTTGATTTTGAGCACGTTCTTCCAGGTCTTTCCACCGTCGGTGGTCCTGAACAGGCCGCGCTCCCCTCCCGATGCCCAGAGCGGGCCGACTGCCGCCACGAATACCGTGTTTGCGTTTCTCGGATGAACTACAATCCGGCCGATGTGCTGCGACGTTCGCAGTCCCATGTTCGTCCACGTTCGTCCACCATTCTCCGACTTGTAAACGCCATCCCCCCACGACGAGCTGCGCTGATTGTTGGACTCGCCGGTACCGACCCACAAAATTTCCGGGTTTGACGGCGCCAGAGCGATGTCACCGATGGATGACGTGCTCTGTTTGTCGAATATGGGCTCCCATGTAGTTCCGGCGTTCGTCGATTTCCATACTCCGCCTGCTGCTGAGGCGGCGTACATCAGCTTCCCGAGGCGGTCGCCAATTCTGGACTCTGGTCCTTCAGCAACAGCAAGATCCACGATGCGCCCGCTCGTCACCGCCGGTCCAATCGGCCGCCAGGCAAATTCACCAAGCATGGCCGAATCGTAAGTGGCCTGATTAAATGCTGTTTTCGGAGTGGTTTTTTCAGTGGCGCGACCAGGTCGCTGGGCGATTGAAGAACTTGTGAAAACAAGGGTGAGCCCACTGACGAGAGCGGCAGAAACGATGCGGGCGCGTGGCGTTGCTGTGAGCATGGCGATGCAATGGGGCTGAGTGAGATTTGCGGTCCCACATGTTAACATTGGGAACGCCGTTCGCGTCAGAGGATCCATGAGGAATGCAGGCCTGGGAACATCATCCGCGCCAGATAACTCATGACGGATGCGGGCTTGGGAAAGTCATCCGCGCCAGAGGATCTACGACCGATTCACTCCCTGGTGTAAAGAGCGCAGCGATGCCGGTGCCGGTCAGCCTTCCCAGGTTCGCGGCCTCTCGCCAGCGGCGCGGCAGTGTGTATCCGCCGGGACCCCGCGCGCGCTATCCGGGTCAGTTTCTTGTCGAGGTAGCGCGCAACCCGCTCGGGATGATGATGGCCATGGCCGCCGAATACGGGGACATGGCGCATTTCCGCGTGGGACCGCAGCATCTGTTTCTGTTCAACCATCCCGATCTCATCCGCGACGTCCTGGTTACGAGACAGAAGAATTTCCACAAGAGCCGCGGCCTCGAACGCGCGAAGAAATTGCTGGGCACCGGTCTCCTCACCAGTGAAGGCGATTTTCATCTCAGGCAACGCAGGCTCGCCCAGCCGGCTTTTCACCGGCAGCGCATAGCGGGCTATGCGATGACAATGACGGAACACGCCAACCGCATGCAGTCCACGTGGAACGATGGCCAGACACTCGACATTCATCACGAGATGATGAAGTTGACCCTCGGCATCGTCAGCAAGACATTGTTCGACGCCGACGTCGACGACGAGGAAAACGAGATCGGAGAGGCATTGACGACTGCGTTCGAGTCGTTCAATCTGGCCATGCTTCCATTCACCGAATACATCGAGAAGCTGCCGTTCCCGGCTGTCCGCAGGTTCAACGCCGCCCGGGCGCGGCTCGACAGCACCATCTATGGAATGATCGATGAGCGCCGCCGGACTGGTGAAGACCGTGGTGATTTGCTGTCGATGCTGCTGATGGCAACTGATGCAGAGGGTGATGGCGGAAGGATGAGCGATTCGCAGTTACGCGACGAGGCGCTGACGATATTCCTTGCCGGCCATGAAACCACCGCCAATGCGTTGACGTGGACCTGGTACCTGCTCTCGCAGCACCCCGGCATCGAAGCGCGTCTGCACGCGGAGGTCGATGGCGTGCTGGCCGGGCGGAACCCGGCGTACGATGATCTGGCGTCATTGCCCTACACGCGGATGGTGATCACCGAGTCGATGCGGTTGTATCCGCCGGCGTGGGCGATAGGACGGCGGGCACTCGAGTCGTTCGAGGTACGGGGATTCACGGTGCCGAAGAAATCAGTGATTCTGATGAGCCAGTACATCATGCATCGCGATCCGCGTTACTTCCCCGATCCGGAGCGATTCGATCCAATGCGCTGGTCCGCCGAAGCGCAGGGCGATCGTCCGAAGTTCGCGTATTTCCCCTTCGGCGGTGGGACGCGAGTGTGCATTGGCGAGCAGTTCGCGTGGATGGAGGAAATTCTGCTCGTAGCGTCAATTGCGCAGCGTTGGCGCATACGTCTTGTAGAAGGGCATCCGGTGGATGTCCAGCCGCTCATCACGTTGAGGCCACGCCATCGAATGCGGATGACGCTCGAGCGGCGCGAGCGCGGCATGCAGTGAGACTTGTTGGCCAGTCGCCCTGACAGGTTGCCGAAACGATTCCAGCGATTCAATCGTTGAACCCTTCATTGTACAAGTCAGCTGTCGATCTCGAACGTGGTGCCGGCCCTACCAGCTCCAGCTGATTCCCCCGGTCATCTCGACGTTGTCCGCCGCGCTTGGCGAGCGCTGCTGATCGTCGATCCGGTACCGCATCTCGCCCCGCAGGCCGATTCCTCGCGTTAGCCGCAGCCGGAGCCCAGCCATTGCCTGGGTCGAACTCTCTGCAAACCGGTCGCCGCCCCCACCCTCGAGCGTGACGTGAATGCCCGCACCAAGCCCCACGTAGGGCCGGAGTATGGAATGCGGAAGTTGCGCCTGCAGGGCCAGGTCGACGCCCATCACGTCGACGGCGCCGCGGATATCCTTGGGTTGAGTGTAGAACGTCCCGAACTCGCTCAGCAACCAGCGAGCGAGACCCCAGTTTGCGCGAATAGCGACCATGGGGCGTGCATCGTCACCGTAAAAGTCGTGAATGAACGCACCACCCTGAATGGTTACGGAGCGCTCGGAATTGCGGCCGCGTTCCCGGCGCTGTGCATCTGCCGGCGTTGCGAATGTGAGCGACATCGCGAGTGCGGCGATTGCGAATGGGAGTACGAGTCTTGTCATTGATCCTCCGAGCTTCAGGTGGGGCAACCACCGTGCGCGTCAGCGACGATTCATACGGAAACGAAAGACCGCAAGCATAGCAGAGTGATACGATTTATCTCGCTGGTGCGCCAGCGTTTTTGACTTATCCTGCGTCCTCCCCCGCACTGCACCACGCTGAAGACGACCGGCATTTCTCGATCGCATCGGCGTCAATACCGGCACGACTGAGCAGCTCACGCAATCGGCTGCTCCCCATTATCAGACTGTAATCTACGTCGCGGACAACGATGCGGGCTGGATCATCACGCAGCGCAAGTCGCTCACAGAGACGTCGAACTTCTACCTCGGCGATGCCCGCAAGAGGGTAACCCGAACTGCCTCGACCGGATTCAAAGGGCCGGAGTCGAAAGTCGTGATTGCAACAATGCTGACGCCTGAGCCGAATCAGAAACTTCCACCACGGCTTGCGCCGCTCTGTGTAGGCATGCCCGTATCCGTTAAGTCTGAAATTGGAGACAGTCATGATCGCAAGGACTTTTATACCGCTCGAATCGGGAAGCTCAATGGATGCTGTCGCGGGATCGCCGGAACTATCTCGTAGCAGCTGCAGTCAAGATCGATCGAAAAGGGCCTCGTCCGACTCGAAGCTCTCAAGAAACGTGATTGACAAGTCCAAGCATTTTTCGGTAGCGCGGCCGGGTATAAGCGTGATAATGCGCCGCGTCGTAAGTTAGAGAACCAGTCCCTAACCCCGCCCCCATGCTCCGATCCCTCGCCCTTGCCGCAACAATCGCGGCCGTTCTGTGCTCGCATGCCACCGCCGCCGCACAATCCACTTACCAGCTGCCACCCGCGGCGATGACGCAGATACTGGATGCGGCGTCCGCACCTGTGGCTACCGTGAGCTCCAACAGGAAATGGCTGCTGACGAGCATCAGCGATCCCCGCAGCATCACCATCGCCGATATGGCTGAGCCCGCTCTCTTTCTCGCGGGCAGAAAGATAAGTCCTGTCGCCTCGAGCAAGATCGAGAACATCGGCATGCGATCGGCAATGCTGCAGAGCATCGATGGAACCGTGTCGCGCGCATTGAAGATTCCTGCTGGAGGCAGGATAGGCTCGGCGGTGTGGTCGCCGATCGGAGCTTCGCTCGCTTACACAACGATCGCCAACCGGAGGATGTCGCTCCGAATGCACGATGCCGCCACCGGAAGCGATCGTGAGTACTCGGCTACCGGCGGCAGAATTCAGGACCTCAACTGGTCCCGTGACGGAAAGCATCTCGCTTTCACTGTCACGACTCCGGCCGGCGTGGCGCTATGGGTGTCGAACGCAGCCGGCACAAACGTGTCCCGGCTGACGCCGCCGGCGATCAACCATGTGAACGGAGGCTGTACATGGATGGGAGCGAGTCCTCGCCTTCTCTGCCGCATGAACATTGCCAACCGCGGCGCACAGCCCAGGGAAAGCGACGTTCCAGCAGGTCCGCTTGTCCAGGAATCGTACGGCCGAAACGCGCCGTCCAGGACGTACGGGTACCTGCTCGCGAGTCCGCATGACGAGGCGTTGTTCGATTATCACTTCACCAACCAGCTTGCCGTTGTAGGGATTGACGGAAACGTTTCGCGGATTGGGAAACCAGGCGTGTACGTCAGCGCGCAGCCGTCGCCATCAGGCGAATACATTCTCGTCCAGAAAGTGAACCGACCGTATTCGTACCAGATGCCACTCGGCAGCTTTCCATTGTCCACCGAAGTCTGGACCACGGCCGGCACGATGGTAAAGCAGGTATCGAAGACCGATATCCCCGAAGAAGCGCCGAGTGCCCGGGATGCGGTGTTGCCCGGTATCCGGAATGTGAGCTGGCGTTCGGACGCGCCCGCCACGCTCGTGTACGCGGAAGCGCTCGACAAGGGCGATCCAAAGATGAAAGTCGACAAACGTGACCGTGTGTCGCTGCTTGCTGCCCCGTTCACCGGGAAGCCGCTGACGCTGGGTGAGACTGAGTACCGCTATGCAGGAGTCACGTGGGCGACACCGACTGTCGCGCTGCTGAACGAGCGCCTGTCGCGTACCGGACGGTTGCGTACATGGGTGATCGATCCGTCGCTGTCCGGCGGGACGAGCCGCGTCCTGTGGAACAGAAGCGTCGAAGACCGTTACGCTGATCCGGGTACCCTGGTCACGGTGCGCGATGCGAGCGGTCGCGAGGTTCCGCTGAGGTCGAGCGACGGACGCTGGGTATATCTGCGCGGGGCTGGCGCATCCGTCGAGGGCGACCGGCCCTTCCTCGACCGCATCGATGTCGTCACCGGCAAGACCGAGCGATTATGGCAGTCGGCTGCGCCATACTACGAGCAGGTGATCCACATTTCGGATAACGATGCCGGCAGGATCATCACCCAGCGAGAATCCCCAACCGAGCCGCCCAATTATTTCCTGCGCGACATTCGCACGGGTACGGCGACCCAGATCACGAAGCTCGGTGATCCCGCCCCATACTTTGCGAACGTGAAGAGCGAGCTCATCCGATATAAGCGCGCTGATGGTGTCGAGCTTTCAGCGACTCTCTATCTGCCGCCGGGCTACGACAAATCGAAAGGTCCGTTGCCGTTCTACTTCTGGGCGTATCCGCGTGAGTTCCTGTCGGCCGATGCGGCATCTCAGGTTACCGGCTCCCGCTACCAGTACAGGCGCCCCGCGCGTCAGACGCATCTGCTGCTGCTCACCCAGGGCTATGGCATCCTCGACGGGCCGACCATGCCGATTGTCGCGATGAACGGGAAGGAGCCGAACGACACGTATATCGAGCAGCTCGTCGCCAGCGCCAAGGCCGCCATCGACAAGATTGTGGACATGGGAGTGGGCGACCGCAATCGCGTGGCGGTGGGTGGCCACTCGTACGGCGCGTTCATGACTGCCAACCTGCTGGCTCACTCGAATCTGTTCCGTACCGGAATTGCCGAGAGCGGCGCGTACAACAGGACGCTCACGCCGTTCGGATTTCAGGCAGAGCCGCGCACATACTGGGAGGCGCAGGACATTTACGCGAAGATGTCGCCATTCAATTACGCGCATCAGATAAACGAGCCGGTGTTGCTGATCCACGGCCAGCGCGACGACAACTCGGGGACGTTCCCGATTCAGTCAGAGCGGCTGTATGCTGCCATCAAGGGTAACGGCGGAAGCGTGCGCTACGTTCAGCTGCCGCTCGAGCCACACGGATACACAGCGCGGGAGACCACCCGGCACGTGGCGTGGGAGACCATTACCTGGCTTGACAAGCATCTCAAGAATGCCAAAGGCGGGGAGAGAGCGTCGCAATAGAGGGTGACGCTACCCGGTTTTGCGGACACCTCGATCGGCCTCGATGATTTGGGAAAGGTGGTGTCCAGTGACGGGGAAGAAAAGACGTATCCGGCGCGAGTTCACGGCTGAGTTCCGGACTGAAGCGGTGCAGTTGATGATGGAGTGAACGCGTCTACCTGGCAGCCGGTTGAACGCGCATTTCCGCGAGCGCGGCGCGAAGCCCTCGCGCCAGCGTCACCGCGTTATCATTGGCCCAGAAGTGCATGAAGAACAGCCGTGGTGATTCCGTCAACATGTGCGTGTGTAGCGCGGTTGTCTGTATGCGATGCGCCTGTAGCGCTCTGATCACGCGATTCACTTCGCCGGCGGTCATCACGAAGTCGCCGGTGATTGCCGCTTTCCCCCCGCCCGTCGGCTGGAAGTTGATCACCGTTGCCAAGCCCATGGAGGCTGGCACCTCCATTTTGTTCTCAACTATCGTTTGCGCCCTTGGCACACTCACCTGGTAGACTCCCCCGCCGACTTTCCCTCGGTAGCCGAGGGCGTTGGCAACCGCCGCCGTATCCAGATCAATCGCTGCGATTCCCGCCGCAGAAGGCGTCGCAAGCGGAGTTCCGGTGAGTGCAAGTGCCTCACGAATGGTGCGGGCAATTTTGACTTCATCTCCATGCGCCGATATGTGCAGGTACATCACGCGGGGCGACTCTCCCAGCACATGGTTGTGCAGCGCGGTCTGCTCCACGCCGCCGGTTTGAAGCCTCGTCATCACCGTTCCCACTTCGTCCTCGACGAGGACCAAGTCACCCATCGCCATCGTGTTACGGCCGACTCGCTTGAAGGCAATCCATGAACCGAGCGCGAAGGCCGGTTTTAGCTTCACCCCGTTTGCCGTTACGTCGAGATCGCTTCGCGGGAAGCTGTACTTCATAACCTCGCCGGGCTGTGCGGCGCCTTTCCGGCCAAGTGCCGAGTCCAGCGCGTTCCAACCGCGGATCGAGCCGCCTCCCGGGACGGTGCCTTGTGCGTTGAGTGGAACCGCGCAGCACGTCCCAGCAACTGCGAATGCTGTTACGGCCGTTGTGAACTTTGTCATATGTTGGTCCGTGGGATTCTCAGTATCGGGATGTACGCTGTGCCTTCACCAACAGTTGATTTGACGCGAAGCTCCCACCGCGCCATGCGGTGACTCTCATACTCTGCCCCGAGAGTGGAAGGGAACGCCATGGTGCGACATGGATCGGGTGCCGATTGCTTGTCCGGCCGGCCCAAGGCTAACCTCCTCCCGGACCTCGACTATTCTGGCACCGAAGATCCAGTACAGCGCCGGCAAAACCGGCATGTTCAACGCCGTCGCGGTTAAAAGACCGCCAGGATCACACGAAACGGAACGCCTTCGCCAAGAAGCTGCAGGTAATGCGATACGAGGAGAATCCCGTTCCTCGTGGCAATTCCGACAGGTGACGAAACCCACGAGCGAGGCGATGCTGACCGCGCCCCGTGAGCATCACGGTCATCGAGCGCCAGCGGCAGGTTGGCCATCACTAGCGGCGCCGTCCGGGCCGATCGAAACTCAGCGTACAGAATCAAGTTAGTCCGCAGTTCACAGTTAGTCCGCATTCCGCCAGATTAGCTGGTCCGCAGCCCTCGGTTAGCTATTATCCTAACTCGCCCCAAAATCAAACCCTCTCATCAAGTCACCAGGATCATCATAGATAGCAATCGCCCCCGCCAACTCCTGAATCGTGCATCCCCCTGTCAGCACCGCCACCAACGGCACTCCCGCCCCCGTCGCTGCCTGAATGTCGTAAGGCGTGTCACCGATCATGACCAGGTCCTCGGGCCTGCACCGACTCTTGCGGACGGCCGCACGAACAATGTCCGGGTCCGGCTTGGAATCTTCGGCGTCACTCGAGGACGTCCGCTTTCTGAAGAGACCATCGAGGCCAGCCGCCTCCAGAATAGCACTCGACTCTGTTCCGCCCGCCGACGTCGCGATGACCAGCTCGAACCCCTCTGACTTCAGCCGCTCCACAAGCGCCCGCGCACCCGGCGTGGGCTTCAGTCCGGCCAGATGGCTCCGCTGAAAAATCTCCCAGCGCCTCTCGACCAGCCGCTGCCCCTCATCGCTGTCGGCTTCAATGCCAACTGCTGCCGGCATGATCTTGTCTCCGCCCATCCCGATCATCGGCCTGATAACGCCGAACGGCACGTCATGGCCAACCTCCGAAAACGTCTCCACCCATGAGAGGGCGTGCGCATCGTTGCTGGCTACAAGCGTGCCGTCGACATCAAAAATTACTCCCCGCGCCACCCGAAGCCTACATCATCTTTTTCTGAATTGCCTGAGCAGCGTCCAGATGAGCCTGCACCGCTGGAGCCGCCTTCTGGATGAAATTCTTCAGCTCAGGATTCTGGGCCGCGCCCATCGCGCTCGTTGCAGTCGCCAGCAAATTGACGTGATACGTAACCTGATCATCGATATAGGCCTTGTCGAAATCCTTTCCCTTTGCGGCGGAATTCAGCATCGACATCACCCGGTCCATTTCCGCACTGCTGTTGTCGCCACCGGGCGCAGCAGCGGTAACGTTGAGCCGTTTCGCCAGTGCCTGCCCCTGCTCCCTCAACCCATGATGATCGCGCATCATCCGTTTGCCAAATTCGCGGACCTCGCTGTTAGTCCCCTTGGTTGCCGCGAGCGCACCACTGGCACTGTCGAGCAGGTTCGAACGGTCGAGAACGTAAACAATGTTCGCGTCGGTCATCGCCGCAGCCGCTGGCGCCGGTGCAGCCATCGCGGTATCGCCCATCATCGCGGCACCGGTATCATTCATCGCCATCCCAGTGTCGGCATTATCTGCATCGTTCTTCGCACACGCGGCGGCCGCCATCATCGCCAGAGCGAGAATGGAATACCGTAATGGTTTCATGAACATTTGTCGTCCCCTTATGGATGATTGAAAGCGATCATTGAACCGGTCCTATCCCCTGTGCCATGGCAAGATTCGCGCTCGGAGTCGCCATGCGAAAAGCCACACCCTCCCGAAACTGGCGATATCTCCCTCCCGAGGTGTTAACATTCCCAGTGGCTGGTCGTCGAACGCTAGACAGAACTTCAGGAGAATTGTTGCGTAAGGTCGCTTTGATCATGGTTGCGGCTCTTTCACTTGCCGCCTGCTCCCAGGATGCGACGGCTCCCACAAACTCGTCTGATCTGGATGTCCAGGCCGGCGCGTTCGGCACGGCCCTGACAGCCGCCGGCGGCTACGAAGCTGCCATTTACGAGTCGCGGCTCGCCAACGGACTGCCGGACGATCTCAAGCTCACCGCGGAGCAGAAAGAGAAGATCAAGGCACTGGTCAAGGCGTTCGAGGACGCAACCCGCGCCGACCGCGAGGCCCTGAAGGCGATCCTCCATGAAGCCACGGGCGGCAGGAAGCCGAACCGTGAAGAGGCAAAGAAAATCTTCGACAAGACCGCCGATATCCGGGCGCGGCTCGCGGCCGCGGAAGCAAAGCTCAAGGCCGACATCGATGCGGTGTTGACTCCGGAACAGCGCGCCTGGATTGCGTCGCACACCTCGAAGCGCTGCGATCCCAGCAAGTTCATGCCGCTGAGCGATGCGCAGAAGCAGCAGATTCGGGCGCTCGAGGCCGCTTTCGAGCAGAGCAACAAGGCCGATCTGGACGCCGTCAAAGCTGCATACGAAGAAGTGAAGGCGGCCGGCAAGGCAGGCAAATCGAGAGAGGAGATAGCAGCGATTCTCGAGCGGGTAAAGCCCGCTATCGCCCGACTCGCAGCCGGACGCATCCAGCTCCGCGAACAGATCACCGCCGTGCTCACCCCCGAACAAAAAGCCTCGGGCTGCCTGCCACTGGGCTGACCGCACTCGGCGGGAGGGTGCCGCCACGAAGGAACGGAAGGTTACACCAGAGAGGTCATTCGACGGATTGCTAGACCGTTGAATGACCTCTCGGTATGTTGGACAACATGACACTCCGCATTCTGCCACTAATGATGGCTGGCCTCGCGCTCCCGCTCACTGCCTGCGCGCAGCCTTCCCGCACGAAACCAGTACCTGCGCCGCGGACGGTTCGCGCGGACACCGTCGCGCTCCGTCGCACCCTGGACTCGATCGCCAACGCCCATCGAGGCGTCGTCGGCTACAGCATCATCGACATCGAGAACGGCGTACGGATGAGCCGTCGTGGCGATGAAAAGTTTCCGACGGCAAGTCTCATCAAGGTGCCGATTCTCGTCACCGTGTACGATCTCGTGGCGAAAAAACAATTATCTCTCGACGATCCGCTAACGGTGCTGAAGATCGACCAGGTAGCGGGCTCCGGTGTCGTTCAGTACCTGCACAACGGGACGATGCTGACGGTTCAGGACGCCGCCTGGCTGATGACCATCATCAGCGACAACACGGCCACCAATCTTCTGCTCGACCGCATCATTATCAGGCGGGTCTGGAACAAGATGGATTCGCTTGGTCTCCCACACACGCGGGTTCACTCGAAATCGTTCCTGCGAAATTCGAGCGTCGCAATGGACAGTTCGGTGAAATACGGGCTTGGCGTCACAACCCCCAACGAGATGGCGCGACTGTTCGAGCTTCTCGCACTCGGCAAAGCCGTGAATCCTGCTTTCGATTCGGTGATGCTGAACATTCTCGAGCATAACGAAGACGGTGATCTGCTCCAGCGCTACACCGGCGGGGCACGAGCCGCACACAAAACGGGAGCTACAGATCAGGTGCGCGCCGAATGTTCACTTTTTTACCTGCGCAATCGTGTAGTCGCATGCGTGCTTACAAGGGAAAACAAGGACATCCGCTGGGTGCTCGATAACGAACCGCAGCTGGCAATGGCACGGATGGGCGAGGCGATTGTGAAAGCGTGGGGTGGTGTTCCGCCAGCGGCGGTGACGCAGTAGCGCGTCCGGCGGTCAGCGAGAAAGTGCGGACGATCACCCCGGCCTCACCACCCGCGCCTCCTTCCAGGCGATCGGGGCGCTGGCTGGCACGGGCTGCATTCTATGCCCACCTGTGGCTCGGTGTTCTGTTCACCGTTGCGCTGCTGTCGATATCGATCACCGGCATTCTTCTGAATCACAAGCGAGAGCTCGGCCTGATGCCGGATGTCAATCACGACCCTGCCGGCCAGTTCACGGCAGCACTTCCGCTGGCCGTTCTTGCTGACAAGGCGCGCGCGGCGACGTCTCCGGCGACAAGCGAAACGCAGATCGACCGGATGGATGTCAGACCCCGGAATGGATACGTGAAAGTGCGATTTCGCGACCCTGCATCAACCGAGGTAACTGTCGATATCAATGGCGGGCGCGTCCTGCACGTGGGCCCCCGCGGCGATGTGTTTCTGGAGCGGCTCCACTCGGGTGAGGCGTTCGGCGACAAGTGGGTTCTACTCAGCGACGCGGCTGCGATCGCGCTGACAATTCTCCTGATCACCGGCTACTGGCTATGGCTTGTCCCGAAGTGGCGCCGTTGAGGCCAACGTGGAGGGTGCACCCCTGAGCGCGGGTCAGTTTGCCCTCCTCGCCGGCCTTTTTGGAGCCCCAATGCTGCTGCTCTGGGCGGGACATCATCTACGCCGCAAAAGCCGGCGGGTGCGAGGCGCCTTCTGGGGCGGTCTCGCAGGTCACACCATCGCCTCACTGATCGCCATCTGGTATTCGATGGTTCCGCCCGAGGCATGGTCGGCAGGCGACACCGTGCGGGGCGTGGGCGGTTTTTATGGGATGATGGTCGGGGCAATTGTCGGTGCAGCTATCGGTATTCTCAAGTCACGCAATCAGAGACAGGCCAGTTAGTCGACGTTAATCGAATCTGCCTGCCTGGTTCAGATATCGGGGAAGGAGATCGACTTTGCTGCAATAATCTCCACGTGTGGCGGAAGCACCAGTGCGGTTTCCGACTTTGTGAAGAATCCGAGTCCCTTGTAAGAGGTGAGATACTGGAAGTGTTTCCTGAAGTAGCCGCCCTTTCCAATCACGACCACGGGCTCTTCAGCACGCTTGAGAATAGCGAAGAAATCCACTGCTTCCACCCTGACTACCAGGCCTGACGCTTTCACCGCGTTCGCGATTGCCGCCGCTGCCGCTGCCCCTGCCGCTGCCCCTGCTGCCGTCATATGCGCTCCATTGAAATTCGGTCCGCGGGTAAAGTATAACCGAAAGGATTCAGCGATCAGTTCCGGCCGGCTTTGGCGCGCCGCGAGTGGTGACGTCCACAGTGTATCCGTCCTGTGACAACATCGTCCGGAGGATATCGCGCGCGCTTTGGTTGGCATGTTCCAGCAGCGCCATGTCGTTTCCCGCCCGCATCAACTGAGTGCGCACCTGACGCTGAATGGAATCACGGTCGGCCGGTGTGAACGGATTCCATAGACCGGCGCTCTCGTCGTAGGTACGAAGGTTGAGCACTTCGACTCCAATCAGTTCAGCCTTCGGCAGCTCTACCGCGATTCTCCTTGTCTTCTGGTCGATACGCACAACCGGATTGGCGCCGAGATTGACGCCAGCCATCAAGCGCCCTGTGACGACGACCAGCGTGCGCTTGGTGGAGCCCAGCCGCGTGTTCTGAAAAACGACGACGTCCCGCACTGTTGCCTCAGTCGACACGAGCTTCGCAACTGCGCGCATTCGCTCCACCACAAGGTCATGCGTGATACTGCTTCCGCCGCGTCCAAGGACGTTCGGTATTGCGCGAACCCCACAGTACCCGACGGCAAACATGAAGAAAAGCACACTGGCGAGGAGTACCCATGGCAGCCGGCTGGCCCTTGCAGGCGCAGCAGGTGGTGACGCCGTGGGTGGCGCGGGCGGCGGAACGGGTTGAGTCATGAGTACAATGTGTGCAAAGGCGTGACCAGCCGGGTACTGCGTAAAGAGGCAACTTCCAGATTGGCTCGCGCTCGCGGCGGCCTACCTATCTTTTCTTTGTCAGAATCGTCCCGCGACAGTTCTTCGTCCGGCAGTTACACGGAAATTTCCGCTTTGCGGCCGGCGTGTGCCGCTCGTCAAGAATGTAGGCATAATCGTACGCGAGTTCCTCGCCTGTTCCAACATCGCGGATGGTCTTGATCCAGATCCGCCCGCCGTCGATCACCGCATCACAGTTGGGATCGCACGAATGATTGATGAACCTCGCATCGTTGCCTCCCACGGCGGCATCGATGACCACATCGTCATCGATTGCAAACAGATACGTGTGATGCCGTTCCTCCACAGTGTCGGGGTAACGTTGATCTGCCGCAAGGGACGTGAGCTTTTCGCCGCTGTACTCGATGAACCTCGTACCGCCGGCAATGGGACACGTCGCAAAAGCGCCGACACCCTGTATTGCCGATTCGCGAACTTCAAAGGGGAGTGCTGCTTCGCTGCGGCGCCGCAGATCAGCGGGCGCCGGTCGATCCCAGCTGTACATTCAGATTTACTCGCGAATTGCCACGTACAACCGTCACTCTCGCTGCGTCGTTTGGCCGGAGGCGCCGGAGCGCGGCGCGAAATTCCCCGCCATGAGCCACCTGCGTTTCATTCACGGCCACAATAATATCACCCGCCCTTATCCCTGCACGCTCGGCCGGTGTGCCCGGGCCGACAGACGCCACGATCGCTCCGGTCTGAACTGGAAGATTGTAGTAGCGTGCGATCTCGGGTGAGTTGTTCCCAAGCTCGACCCCGACAAAAGCGTGGACCGATCTTCCGGTACGGATAATCTGATCGGCGATGTCTGCCGCGAGATTGATTGGAATGGCAAATCCAAGCCCGTTCGCTCCCCGCTCGGTAATGATCGCGGTGTTGATCCCTATCACGCGGCCCTGTGAATCGAGTAATGGCCCGCCGGAGTTACCCGGGCTGATAGCGGCATCGGTCTGGACAAGTCCCTCGATCGGGAATCCGCGGGGACTTCGGTTGACTGCCGAAACCACCCCAACCGTGACCGATCGCTCGAGGCCGAGTGGATTGCCGATCGCAATCGCCGCTTGCCCCGCGAGTAGCTGATCGGAATTTCCGATTATCGCGGCGGGCGCGTCGTTGATCGCGATTCGCACGACCGCAACATCGAGTTCTACGTCACGGCCAATTACCTGGCCGGGAAGGCGGCGGCCATCGGCCAACCCTATCTCCACCGTCCGCGCGTTGCCGACTACGTGCGCGTTTGTGAGCAGAGTTCCATTGCTGCGAATCAGAACACCAGAGCCGAATCCTCCTTGCCTCGATACGCTGACAACAGCGGGGGTGACCTGACGAACGACATTCACCACCATGCTCTCCTCGACACTTCCAGGCGAGGACCGCTGCGCGAACCCGGTTCTTACAAGCTCATGTCCGCCCGCCGACCCGAGACCATATCCGGTGGCTCCAACCGCGATTGCCAACAGCGCAGAGTGACTCGCGCGCATTGCGTTCTCCCGTTATTCGTATGTGGAAAGCAGTGGCAGGAACTATGCTTGCCATACACCCCGGAAGCTGGAAGGGACCGAGTGTGTCGGGACGTTTACACCTGGCGATCGATACCGTCGTACATTCCCGACGGGATCTCGGACTCCTGGGGCAGGACTACCCAGAGAACTACGTAGACCAGTATCCCCGGAAACGCGGCCGAGATAACGGATACGACGACGAACAATATCCGGGCGATTGTCGGATCCATTCCGAAATATCTGGCGAGTCCTCCAACCACTCCGGCGATAACCTTGTTCGACCGCGAGCGGCGCAGCGATGTGCCTTCATCCATCTGTCTGTCTCCGTTGAGTGCGTTTCCGATAACCGTACGATTTATCCGCCGGGGAGTTTCTAGGGAGCCCGAACGAGATGCAGCTTTTCCTGGCGCGCGAGCACCCAGCTTCGCTTGCCGCCACCATCGATTGCAATCTCTTCCTCCTGAGCCATCCGCACCTGCTCACCGTTCCACTCCGGCACACGGCTTGTCACCTGGAGCTCGGTCGAGAACCAGGTATTTCGGAGAAGGGGAACATCACCTCGTCCAACAACTCCCTCCTGCCGGTCCCAGAGTCCAATCAGCGGGCCGGCTCCATGCCCGTGATCTCCAATCGGATGCGTATACACAGTGCCATCCAACCCTTCTGACCGCATGCGCGTCAGCGTTCCGCGCAATACCTCGTTGCCGGTTCGGTCCGGCCGCATCTCGTCGACCAGAATATCCTGGAGCCTGTTCGATCGCGCGAGCGCATTGCGCAACCCGGCCGGCGCATCGCTCTCGCCCGGGAGCAGGACGTACCCCATGTGCTGCGTATCGGTATGCAGGCCGAGCGCGCTGATGCCGAAGTCTGTGTGCAGCACATCACCCCGAATGATTGTGGGATTGGCCGAATCACCCATCGATACGCCGCGCCGCTGTACAGTCACCGATGGATGGAACCATGTGCCAAGACCGAGGTCGTTGACCCGCTGCCGCATCCACCACACCACATCTTCCGTGCGAGTAGCGCCGGGCTTGATCACCTGTGAGGAGAACGCGGTGCGGATGATCTCGTGCACGACCTGCTGCATCTTTACGTACTGAGGCAACATTGCAGCGGGGCGTTCGGCGATGTAATCGAGCGCCAGTCGTTCCCGGCGGACAACCCGATTACGAAACTGTGCCGGAATCGCCGTTCGCAGCTGTTCCCATTCACCCGCGCTCAACCCGTCGGAAAAAGCGTGGGTGTGTGAGATGTTGACGGCGATTGATTTTGGGTTGCACGCGGTCACCACGGGAGCGAGCAGTTTCCACTGATCCGGGCCGAACGGCTCGGCGAGTCTCACCTGAGCGCCGGCCGCGCCCGGTCGCGCATTGGCATCGCGGACGACGCGATACAGCCCGCCCTGCGTGCTGCCTCCGATCGCGACTCGATCCACTCCTCGTGCCGGGCCGCGATCGCAGAATGCGTAGATGGTTCGACGCCGGGCCGCCATGGTGGTCGGCGAGACTATCGACCAGAAGACCGGGTCTTCGTTGTACTCACGCATCGGCAGAATCCACATGCCGACCCCATGCTTCCGCATCAGTCGTGGAAGAATGGAGTCGAGTCGGATTCGGAGCCACTCCTGCTGGATTGTGGCCTGCTCGCGGAGGTTGCCGAGAGGATGATCCTGGGCAGCGAGCGGCGCGATTGGGAGCAGCAGAACCGCGAGTGCTGTGCGGCTGATTGTCGTCATTCCGGTATTAGTATCCTTCTGGTACTAATGAGCGAAAACAGAACGCCATAATTATGGCCGCGGAGTTGCCGGCTGACTTGACGGCGGCACCATTCCCTTGACCCTCATGTACGTCACGATATTCCCGTAATGCTCGGCATTATGGGTGGCGTTGAGCATCAATGCCGAGAGTCGTGTTTGATCCTGGCCGAACAGTTTCGTCATGCCGGCGCCCCTTGCGTCCGACATTGCGTACGCCTTGCGGCAGTACTCTGTCGTTGTCTTGAGTGCTGCTAAGAGATCCGCCTTGGTGGTCTTGCTCTTCTCGATGTCGTCTTCCCCGGCGGTCTTTTCGCCGAGTGCGGAGCCGCATATCAGGGCCTGGGCTCCAGCGACGTGGCCGATCAACTGGCCGAAGGTGCGAACGGTCGCCACGGGACGGAACGAGTAGTCCGACTCGGGCATCTGTTCTGCTGCTTTGGCGATGTTACCGGTCATCTGCTCCCAGAACGTACCGGCCGTCGAGACTGCGGCGTTCGACGCCTTGGTCGCCTTGGACGCCCTGGAGGCAGCCATCTGCGACATTGCCGGCGTGGCGGTGACAATCAACAGGATAGCCGTCAGTCTTTTCATCGAATCCTCGGGGGGTTATGTCGTGCGACGGTTACAATGCGGAGACTGGATGCTACCGATGTCCGCGGCTTCCGGCAACTGAACCGATACCCTGCAAACAAGGACGCCGGAGCAAAAGTCGCCCCGGCGCCGCCGAACAATCGCTGCCGAGGCTGTCAGCTCTTCGGTTTGGCGAGTGCCTGAATCTCGGCGGGCGGCTTGATCGCGAGTCCCGCCCCGGTGCCAACTTCCACCGACTTGATGGTGACAATCTGCTGCTGTCCCATCACTTCGAGCACCGTGCGGGTCGGCACTGTCATGTCGCCGAACTTCTTGTACTCGCTGTACAGCGTCGTGACCGGAATCGCACCCATCCCGGTCTCCTGAACGCTTTTCGATCCCACTATGTACGCCGTCCTGGGACTGAAGCAATCGAACGTTTCGCGCCCCGACTTCCAGGTCATCTTGACGAGGTAGCAGCGCTCTCCGCCCATAGTCGTATCGGCAACTGTCTGCACTGCGGTATACATCTCCGGCGAGCGAGTCGCCATCTGGAGATTGGCTTCGTCGCGAATCTGATCCAGCTCCTTGCCAGAGAGAAGACGGGGACCCTGCATCGGATTCACTGACCAGCCGATGGTGCCGTCGTAACCAACCTGGATCGTGCCAATGCCGGGAATGGTCGTGACCATCTGCATCCGGTTGGGTGCCAGCTGCAGCATCTCGAAGGTCGCTTCCATGCCAGCGGCGGGCATCGACAGCGCGCCTTTGCTGCTGATTGATGCAGACTTGATCATCGCCTTGGCGCCGACGGCCACTCCGTATTTCGCGAGCAGAGTTGCAGCGGGCGGGAGCACGGGCGTCTGGGCACTGGCCGTTCCCGCGGCTGCGGCAATTGCGGTGACAGCGGCGGCTGCGGTGATACAGCGGGAAATAGAATTGCGGATCATGTGATTTCTTGTGAGAGGTTTATGGCTATCTGCCCTGCATTCTGATCCAGCGCGCGGCTGCCTCAAGTGGTGCATCCACGTTTTTCAACAGGTCCTTCTCCGAAAGCAGGACGATTTCGTCGGGCACCACGCCCGCCCCTTCGATACGGCGTCCATCGGGATCGGTGAAGTCGGCGACTGCATGGACGAAGACATCTCCAGACGGCAGCTCCCGCATGAGCGCAGGCAGTGCCGCGCCCGCACTGCGCTCACCGAATACCCTCATCCGTCCGAGGCGTTGCATGCCAGTCGCAAATATCTCGGACGTGCTTGCAGTCATCGGGTCGACGAGAATTGCGACCGGACCTTGGTAGGGCCCCCGCTGCATTCCGCCAACCTGAACGAACCGTGGATTGATCACGAACTGCAGCGATACATCTCGCGTTCGCATGGTGCCGAGCGATCGGGCGGAGTCGACGAAGTAGCCGCCGAAGCCCATTACCATGGCTCCGACGCCGCCTGGGTTGCCGCGGAGGTCGATGATAACCCCGGTACAGTCGGCTATCTGGCTCACTGCGCGTTCGAGTTCAGGTGCGAGCGCGGGCAGCCAGATGTTGAACGCGATGGTACCAATGCAGGGCTGCCGAGGTGGTTGCCGGGATGATGGCCCGGCTGATTCCTCGGCCGATTGCCGCGTCAACTGCCCGGTCGACAGTCCCGCTGATTCCCCGCTTGGTTGGCCAGCGAGCCCAACGTTGCGACGCGTGGCGCGGACGCGACCGGCGATCGGCGGAAGATTACCGAATTTCGAGATCGTTCCGTCGGCTTTCACTCCCGTCAGCGTGCGCGTGACTGCTGGAATGCTCTTGTCTCCCGTAAGGCGGATTTGAATGGTATCCCCAACAGATGGCGAGAGCGCTCCGTTCAGTCGCTGCAGCAATTGCGAGGTGCTGCGCTGGCGCGATACCTCGGGGAGCGACGCGAGCCGCGAAAGCGATGTGCTGGTGACACGGTTGCCTATCTGATCCACTCGCCGGCCGGTTACTACGCCGGCGATCGCTGCCGGGCTTCCCGGTACGACGCTCCAGACCACGACGTGCCCTCCGGCGATCCGCACCGCCATGCCTGTCGTCCCCTCGCCTCCCTCACCGTCACCGTCAGCCGAGACAGCGGCTGCCGCCCTGGCGGGGATGATGTAGAAATGCGAGTCGCTGATTGGTCGGAGAGTGGCTGCCAGAACGTCGCTGAGGCCGCTTCGCGATGTCGTCACAGCGGCAAGGGGTCGGATCGAGTCGCGCACCAGGCCCCACCGGTTGGCCACAAAGGCGGTGTCGACATAGGTGCGCCGGACTATCGTCCAGACGCTATCAAATGTCGCCAGGGCAAGTCGAGCGGAAATCGGCTGGTCAGTGGATGGAGCTGGCTGCGCGGCGACCGCCTGCGTCTGGGCGGGCTGTATGGACGTGCAACCGGATGAACAAACTGCGCTCGCAGCGAGCATGCCGATCCAGCGTGACCGTTTTTCGAAGCCATCGATCAAGCGTCGTTCCCCTTTCGAAATTCGCAGGACAAACCTGTCAATATCACAAGGAAGCCGCGACCCATGCGGACGGCGGCGGACCGAGGGCCTGTTTCGGATTGCGGACGCACTGCAGACTCTGACTGCGGACGACAGGTGCCCGCAACAGCGAACCCTGAATCCGCCAGTCATGGACCCGCAGTCCTCAATTCAGACCCCGCCCTACGGCGCATTCTCGGAGAACCCCATTTTGGTCTCCTTGTCCTGCGCCCACTTGAGCGCCCACATGTCCTGAAAAAGAAGGAGCGGATTTCCCTTGGCATCGTACAGGAGTGTTGTCCCCTGGCCTCGTGCCAGCCGTTCGATATCCTCCTCGGACCCGGTCACCCAGCGGGGGTAACGCCCTGCATACGGCTCGAACCTGCAAGCCACGCCGTATTCCGTCTCGAGGCGGAACAGCATGACATCGAACTGAAGCAGGCCAACTGCGCCGACAATCGGCGTTGGGCTCGTAGTATCGGTGCCCGACGTGAAGAACACCTGAGCCGCGCCTTCCTCCGTGAGCTGCCTCAACCCCGCATCGAGCTGCTTGCGCCGCATCGGATCCTTGATGATCACGCGGGCAAAGTGCTCGGGCGGGAACCGAGGAATGCCCTGAAATTCGAGATCGCCGTTTCCGGACAGCGTGTCGCCGATACGAAGAGTGCCTCGATCCATAACGCCGATGACATCACCGGGCCAGGCTTCGGTGATCGCCGTCCGCTCACGCGCCATGAACTGCTGAGGCGCGGCAAGGCGCATCGACTTTCCCGTTCGCACGTGATTTACCTGCATCCCCGCTTCGAAGCGGCCTGAACAAACGCGAACAAATGCGACACGATCGCGGTGCCTGGGGTCCATGTTCGCCTGGATCTTGAACACGAAACCTGTAAACGCTGGGTCGGTTGGCTGAATGACTCCCGCCGTGGAGTCGCGTGGAAGTGGTGACGGCGCCAACTCGAGAAATTCCCTGAGAAACGGTTCGAGACCGAAATTCGTGAGCGCGCTGCCGAAAAACACCGGCGATAGCTCTCCGGCAAGAAGCTCGTCATGATCGAAGGGGTGGCCCGCTTCGTCGAGAAGCGCAATGTCGTGCACTAGCTGCTCGTGCGACTCGACGCCCAGCAGATCGCGCAGCTCCGCACTATCGATGGCACCCACCTTCACCTCAGCGCGCGTTGCTCCGTGCTCGTCGTCACGGGAAAAAAGATGGATCAGCTTCCGGCGGCGGTCGTATACGCCGACGAAGATGCCGTTTCTGAAAATTGGCCAGGTTATCGGGTGACACTTTATTGCCAGGTCCGCTTCGACGTCACTGATCAGCTTGAGCGGATCCTCACCGGCACGGTCGCATTTGTTGACGAACGTGAAGATGGGGATACGGCGACGCTTGCAGACTTCGAAGAGCTGGCGGGTGCGTTCTTCGACACCGCGCCGGTTGTCGAGCAGCATTACCGCGCTGTCGGCAGCGACGAGGGTACGATAAGTGTCTTCGGAAAAATCCTCGTGACCCGGGGTGTCGAGCAGGTTGACGTGATAGCCCTCGTACTCGAACTGCATCACGCTCGACGTCACCGAGATACCGCGCTCCTGCTCCAGCTTCATCCAGTCGGATGTTGCGTGGCGCTGGGCACGGCGCGCCTTGACCGAGCCGGCGAGATGGATGGCTCCTCCATATAGAAGGAGCTTCTCCGTCAGCGTCGTTTTCCCGGCGTCGGGATGGCTTATAATCGCGAATGTCCGCCGGCGGCGGATCGCGGATTCCAACTCGGTCACTGGCGGGTGCTTGGTATCGAGAGGGGAATGTGTCGACGCCCCGACGAGGTGATCTTCGCGGGGCGCTGTACTCAGATGAATCTAATGGCCAGAATTCGGGCTAACAGCATTCCTGGCCCCGCGCTCAGAAAAGCGCGCGCGCACTCAGCTGAACGCGGGTCAACAGGTTGTTGTTGTCTTCTGGCCGCGGTTTGATCCACCTGGAGAAAATCAAGCCGACATCGACGTTGACATTCGCCAGCGGTACATAGGAGACGAACGGGCGATGCATGACTGCGTTCGAGCCGAGCATGTCGTCAAACACAAACGCCCCGAGCGCGGCATCCTGTTCGATGCGCGCAAAGGTATATCCGACCATGAAGCTGCGGATCGCCTTCGCCTCGCCGTACTGTCCTTCAATCCATATGCCGGAATCGTCTTCCGTAGATGCGTCCAGATTCCTCACGAAATCCGCGGTGGCTTTGATGGGATATCCCTTGCGCCCGGTTTCTGCCGCAACGTCGGCTATCAGGTCGATCTGATTGAAGTCAGAGGCATACCCGGTCACCGACCCGCTCGCGTTGCGCTCCAGACGATTAGTACTCCGGCCGTTGAGCACATTATTGTCGATGTCAACGGCAAGCGGATCCGGATTGGTAAACTTCAGTGACGACACAGTGAGCCCGGTGCGGTAACGCCCGGTAGCAAACCGCAACTCGGCAGACTCGACGTAAAGATATGAGTCCTTCGCCCGGCGCAACTCGTTCATCTGCGACTGCACCGCAGTCAGTTTGAAATCAACGCCGCCCCTGGATGTCCCCAGCTGCTCGTACGCGCCTTCCCAACTGAGGTTTTCGTCCCAGATCATGTTCGTCAGCCGCACCGGATACGCAAACTTGCCTGCGCCAATACGTAATGCCGGAATTCGGGATGGATGATAAACCGCGAACGCCCGGTCGAGCGTGACAGGCTTGCGTGTTCCCCATTGCCCGAATGTCTGATTGGTTGAGGTCAGTTCCGACGGACTTCCCGTCGCCAGACGCACACCTACATCGAAATCCTTGTTGATCCGCGCGCCAGCCGAGACCCGCAGCCTCACCCTGCCGCGAAACCGGTCGAATGCGCTGTCCTGCTGAAACGTTTCCATGCGTAGGCGCATGTCGCCTCCGGCAGATATCCGATGCCACCAGGCCTCACGAACGGCGGTATCCGCGCTCTGCGCGGAGCCTGTCTGAGCGACCACCAGGAGCAGTGCTACCGGCAGCAACGCTGGCAAAATCCTGCCGGCCACGATTGGCATCGGTCAAATGTCCTTTCTGGAGTCTTGTCCGTTCTCGAGACCGGTACGGTATCGTCGCCACGCAGCCTGTACGCGGCATCGGGTTGGATGCGGCCCGGAAGTAAAGCCCTAAAACACCTTTATCGGTACCCCTCCCGGGAGGTCCACAATCTGCTTCACCGATCGATTCTGCGCAGCCTCCTTGTACCACGCTGAATCCTTGCCGACTCCGGCCGATTCCAGCAACTGTTTCGCGACTTTCAGCCCGACCTGGTTCGTCACGCGGATCGAGCCATGCGAGATCGCCTTGCCGATCGAGGAAGGGGCGTTTGTACCGTGGATCGAGCGCGGAGGATCATACACCAGCTGAATCCTTCCGAGCGGGTTCTTCGGGTCGCCTGGCTCGCGCGGCTCCTTCTCCTCCGCCCACGTTTCGTCGGGTGGAACCCACTCGGGGTTGAAGACCACCTGAGTCACCCTCCACTCGCCTGTTTTTGTCGGCCACTCCTTCGATCCCACCCCAACAGAATGCGTCGCAACTCGCTCGCTGCCCTTGTACGCGTAGAGTTTTCTGGCAGCCAGATCCACTTCGAGGCGCATGTCGGAGACAGGCGCTGCAGGAGGCACCATCGCCACCGAATCGGGAGGCGCCACGGGCATGGCCACGGAATCAGGCGTGGCCGGCACGGTGGTTACAGTCCTGGGGATCCCGGCGCTGTCGGCCGGCACGGCGTTTTCGTCGTCGTTCGAGCTGACGCATCCAGCAGTTGCGAGCGTGACGGCAAATCCGACGATGAGCTTGACTCGGTTGCTTCGGTACATGGTTGCTTCCTCTTCTACATGAAACGAACACTTTTCATCGAACGGACACCGTTCGAACGGACACACTTCGCAAGTCGGGCGCCAGCGTGTGATCGCCCGGTAATCGAGCAAGGTCAGTGGCGCCTGAGATGGAGGGCACTCATATTGTCTTTGCGCCTTCTTGCATCAGCACACACGCTGCAAACCTTGGAAGAGCGGAGGCCCGGATTCACATGAAGATCACCCCGCCCCTTATCGGCCGAACAACGCTTGCGCGCTGCCATCTCGCAGTTGCACTGCTCGCCGCGCTCAGCTGTTCCGAGCCGCGGCCCGTTACGGCGCCCGCGCCTGCGCCAACTCCAGTGCCGAGCGTCCCCACGGACACGATTCGTTCATTCGACATTGCTCCCGGCGTTCGTCATACGTTTCGCTGGGAAGTCGCCGGACCGTGGGCGGTAAATATTGTAGAGATCGACCTTGCGCGATGCGGTGTGGCGCTCCGAACAGTGAAGGCGCTCGATCAACTGGTAGGACGCGAAACTACGACGCAACTCTCTGCGCGTCTTGCGAACCGGTTGAACCGCCCGGTATTTGCCGCCGTCAACGGAGACTACTTCAGTTTCACGCCGGCCGGCTACCCGAGCGGTACACAGGTTACCGAAGGCGAGCCGCTGCGTGGTTACACAAGCCGCCCCGTATTCGGCGTCACGACTACGGCTACCACCTTCTTCGGTGCCGATCAACTCACCGGAACGCTTCGCTCGCGGCGCGGTGTGACCTCAGAGATGCGCCGCGTCAACGAGCAACCCGATACGCTTCGTATCGCTCTCTACAACAGGTTCGTCGGGCCGACTACTCTCGACGCAGAGGCCGCAGTAGAGGTCGTCGCGCGGATCATTCGGCGCGCGCCTGGTGTGGGAGACACGGTTCGCGCGGTAGCACAAAGTATCGACACCGTGCCCGCCGGAGTTGCCATTCCCAGCGACGGTATGGTGCTCGCTGGAAAGGGACGAGGCGCTGCTTATCTCCGCGCCAACATTGCGGTCGGCGATACCATCTCGTGGGTGATGCGCTTCCCGGCCGCGCCAGCGGCAGTCGCCGAGATGATTGCCGGCGATCCGCAGTTGTTGCGCGCCGGAATCAGCCTCGCACCATTTGCCGGCACTGTCGCCGCCGAGCGACATCCGCGCACCGCGTTCGCAGTGACGGGCGACCGGAAAGTGCTACTCGTTACCGTCGACGGCCGTCAGCCCGGCTATAGCGCCGGGATGACACTCATCGAGCTTACGGCCCTGCTCACGCGACTCGGTGCCATGGAGGCAATGAATACCGATGGTGGTGGCTCCACCACCATGGTTGTCAACGGCCGATTTGTTAACCGGCCGTCAGACGCCACCGGCGAACGGCCAGTGGCGAACGCGCTCGCTGTAGTCGGTCCGGCCGCAGGGGTTTGTCCGTAACGCTTGTCGGAATTTCATCGAAATTCTCCACCCTTTCGCACGTCCGTCACGGCCGCCAAGTCGGCTGGGAGACGTGAGTGACCCGTGTGGGGGCGTTACCCTCGATTGTCGTGGAATGCGGGGTACCGTTCGCCGTGACAATCTGAATTAGAGAGACGTCGTCGTAATAATAATCGGAATAGAGCCCGGCGATAACGATCTTGCGCCCATCTGGGGACCACGTCGGGTCTTCGGGCAAAAGATACTCCAGCATGAAACGCGTCGACCCTGTGCCGTCGGTGTTTATCACATATATATCGCGCAATGAAGATGATACGCCACCGGAGTATGCGATTCTGGTTCCGGCTGGCGACCATGACGGCTGAGCGTCTGGATAAATGTTCGTTGTGAGGCGGCTCTGCTCCGAGCCGTCCGCATTCATCACATAGATATCCCCTCCCCCCGTCCTGCCACTTCGGAACGCGATTCGGCGTCCATCGGGCGACCACGCAGGGTCATCGTCGGTCGCGCTGTCGCTCGTGAGACGCAGAGGATTCGTACCGTCGGCATTCATCACATAGATCTCGGCATTGCCGTTGCGCTCGCTGACGAAGGCAATCCTCCGGCCGTCGGGCGACCAGGCTGGATGATAGTCTCCCGAAGCAGTGCTGGTGAGTCGGACCTGGGCCGAGCCGTCCGCGTTCATCACGTAAACCTCGCGGTTGCCGTCACGGTCGCTGGCGAAAGCAATCCTGTTACCGTCCGGCGACCACGCAGGATCAACATCCGCCGAAGGCTCGAAGGTTAGTTGCCTCTCACCGGTGCCATTGGAGTTGATCACCATGATCTCGCGATTGTTGGCGGTGACAACTTTTACGAATGCGAGCTGTGCAGGAGTTGAGCACCGAACGTCCACGACAATCTGAGTCGGACTTCCCGCGCCGACGGTAACCACACGCGGGCTCGGCGTCACCGGATCGCAATTCGGCGCTACATCGAAAAGCGTGAGCAGGTAGTCACCGGGGAGCAGGCTGCCGAGAGTGACCGTCCCATTCACTGGAGTGTTAGCGCCTGCACTACTATTTGAACCTTGCCTCTTGATTTGGATATAGTATCCGTTCGAATCGAGCACGACCCCGGTAGTAGTTGTCGTCACCTGAAAGGTCCCTGCTGTGACGCAGCTAATTGCAAACGACACGTCGACCGTCTGGCCGTACGCAACCGTCACCCTTGGACTGGGCTGATCGACGCTACAGTTGTCAGCCACACCGCTCAGGCCGACCTGATATTGACCGACCCTGATCCCCGCGATCGTTTGCGTACCCATTCGCCGGGAATTTGATAGGTGGAACGGACGGCAAAAACACCAGATAACCGTCCGAATCCGTGTCGGGACCCGATGTAACGGTCGATACCCGGATACTACCCGTCATCGGGATGCAGAAAACGGAGAAGGACACAAAAATCGGAGCTGTTGTGTCGTTTCCGGTCACGTCCACCGAGCGCGGGTTGGTACCATCAATTGAACAGTTTGGCGCCAGGCCGCTGAGCTCCACCAGATGCGCGCCCGGTGATACGTCGGGTATCAGCACCGCAATGTTGCCAGAAACAGGTCGGCCCACCCCGCCATCGAAGCTGAGAGTATAGCCGTCCCGATCGAGGTCTGCGGGGGCGCCTGTCGTTGCGATATTTACACGGATCGTTCTGGCCTCGGCGGTGCCTCCAGGGCCAGAGGGCTCACTGCATCCGACTGTCAGGATTGCAGCAACGCCAAAGCGGACGGCCGCGAAGTAGGTGTTTGGTACAAACATGAGTGCCGCCGTAGTAGATGTGAGTATTTCACAGCGCGCCTGCGTGCGTATACTGCGCATCACCCCTCATCCCGGCCTCATCCCAGAGTCAGAGTTGGATCAGACTTGGCTCGAGATCGGCGCGCGCGTTGATCCAGGCTGTGTTTCGGCTTATCTTCGGTGCATGACAATCATCGGGAAACTCGCGATTCTCGCCGATGCCGCCAAGTACGATGCATCGTGTGCAAGCAGCGGGGCCAAGGGGCGAAAGGCGGCCAAAAACGCAATTGGATCGACCGAGGGCACCGGCATTTGCCATAGTTACACGCCCGATGGACGCTGCGTATCGCTGCTGAAAATCCTTCTGACGAACTTCTGCATTTACGATTGCTCTTATTGCATCAACCGTCGGTCCAGCGGCGTTCGGCGGGCCCGTTTCACTCCCGACGAAGTAGTCCGGCTCACCCTCGACTTCTACCGTCGAAATTACATTGAGGGCCTGTTTCTCAGCTCGGGCATTATCCGTGACTCGGACTACACGATGGAGCAGCTCATTGCCGTCGCGAAAACGCTGCGGCTTACCCACGGATTCGCGGGCTACATCCATCTGAAGACCATTCCCAGCGCGGCGCCGGAACTGATCCGCGAAGCCGGACGCTGGGCAGATCGCCTCAGCATCAACGTGGAGCTTCCACGCCAGAACGATCTCGACGCACTGGCTCCAGAAAAAAATCTCGTGCAGATCACTCGGGCGATGGGTACGATCCGTGACGGTATCGCCGAAGCCCGGGAGAATCAGGCACAGGTCAAACGCCCGGGAGTTACACGCAGCCCGATAGCATTCTCCCCGGCTGGGCAGGCAACCCAGATGATTGTGGGGGCCACTGACGCAACAGATTCGGTATTGCTCCAGACATCCGCAAAGCTTTACGCCGAGCAAAAGCTGAAGCGCGTGTATTACTCGGCCTTCAGTCCCATTCCGGATGCATCGAACGTCCTGCCCGCTGCGGCTCCGCCACTGCTGCGGGAGCATCGCCTTTATCAGGCGGACTGGTTGATGCGGTTCTACGGGTTCGGGGTGAATGAGCTCACCACGCTCGCGACTCCCAACCTCGAGCTTGACTTCGACCCGAAGCTTGCGTGGGCTCTTCGCAATCGCGATCGATTCCCGATGGACGTCAACGTCGCGCCGAAGGAGGAGCTGCTACGCATCCCCGGTATCGGCGTACGCAGCGTCAAGCGGATTATCGCCGCTCGACGCTGGACACGACTCCGAATGGATGATCTGCAACGGCTCCAGGTCGCGTTATCGCGAGCTCGGCCGTTCATCACTACCGCCGACTACACGCCGGGTCGTCTGGATCCCGAATCGTCTCACCTCCTGCACCGGGTCAGAACGTCAGGCCAGCTCGATCTCTGGTCTTCCCCTGCAGTGGCGGCACGCACCGGCGAATTGTGATCACTGCCGCAGTCATGGTTCCGGAGCGTTTGAGCCGATGGCGCAGGGATGCCCGCCGGTCGCTGGCAGCGCAGATTCCTCCTGACCAGCTCGAGTGGTTTGACGACGGCTCCGCGACACGCCTTTTTGGCGATCCGATCACTGAAGCCGCCCATGATCTTGGCAGCATGCGCGTGCCGCGGCACTTCGTCGCACTTGCAGGCAGCGTAGCATGCAATCGCGATCCTGTCCGATGGTCGCTGCTTTACAGTCTGTTGTGGCGGCTAACGCATGGCGAGAGCCACATCCTTCAGGTTGCGTCAGATCCGCTTGTTCATCGATTGATACACATGCATCGAGCGGTACGGCGCGCAGCGCACAAAATGAAGGCGTTCGTTCGCTTTCGCGCTATGAGACATCCGGATAGCGATGAGGAAGAGTTTGTCTCCTGGTTCGAGCCAGCGCACTGCGTAGTGGAGCGTACCGCCCCCTTCTTCGTCAGGCGTTTTCCATCGATGCGGTGGTCCATACTCACGCCAGACGGGTGCGCGCGGTGGGACGGAGAATCGTTGCAATTGAGCGACGGCATCGAGCGCCACCTCGCGCCCACGGATGAGGATTCGCAGGACGAGCTCTGGCGGACGTACTATGCCGCGATCTTCAATCCCGCGCGTCTCAACCGAACTGCCATGCGCGCCGAAATGCCGGTGCGTTACTGGAAGAATCTTCCCGAGGCGGCGCTCATCGGAACGCTTACACGTGAGGCGCCGGGCCGTGTCGCGGCGATGATTGCGCAGACGCTTGCTCCGCCAACACCGATTCCCGATGATCTCGACGCAATCGAATCCATGGCGGCATCGGCACCCGCGGTTTCCGAATCGGGCTGGCATCCAGTGCATGATCCCGGGTGGACAGTGGCTCGCCGGCGTGCCGATGCGCTGCCCCTGTGTGCTGCGGCTCCTCTGAAGTGGAAGGGCAGTGAAATATTCACTGGTGTAGCGGGATGGACCGATCCAACGCTCATCGCTGACGATGTGTTTTATCCACCGGGGGCAACAAATCCCGAGCCGCGACTGCGGTTTTACGCGTCACAGCTGTCGATGGTCGAAGTCGACGCGACTTATTACGCAATGCCCTCCGAGGAGACGGCACGCCGCTGGGTGGAACGAACTCCGGATCATTTTTGCTTCGACATCAAGGCACATGCTCTGATGACGGGCCACCCAACCAGTGCCGAGCGGCTGCCGCCCTGGCTGAAGGAAGATCTTCCAATCCGGCTTCGCGCCGCGCGCAATGTGTATTCGCATCATTTCTCGCGCGAGGCAATTGACGAAGTCTGGCAGCGTTTCCTCTCGGCCCTCGCGCCTTTGCATGCGGCGGGCAAGCTGGGTGCGATCATGTTGCAGTATCCGCGCTGGTTTACTCCTACTCGCGAAGCCGCCGCCAGGCTGAGCGAGGCACGCGAGCACCTCGGCGACATGCCGGCATCGGTCGAGCTGCGGCACCGGGACTGGCTGTCGGACCGCATCGCGCCGCGAACTTTCAGATTGTTGCGCGAGCTGTCATTCAGCTATGTGGCGGTCGATGCCCCGCCGGGCATGGAGAGCAGCATGCCGCCGACATTCGAGGTGACCAATTCCGATCTGGCGATCATCCGGCTTCACGGCCGGCGGACCGCGACGTGGGAAACGCGGAATGAAATTGTCACAGAGCGATACCGATACCTGTATCAGCAGACGCAGCTTGCGTCGTGGCTCTCAGCCATTCAACGCGCGGCCGATGGAGCGATGCGGGTTCATCTGACCTTCAACAACAATCACGCGAATTACGCGACCACGAATGCGCGGGAGATGTATCAGCTTCTCGCGGAAGTGGTCTGAGGCATGAGTTGACGCGTTGGCTGCTGCGCCCGACATCTTTGCAGGGAAAGTGCGCAATCGGAGCTGTCGCCGCTTGTGCCGGACTGTATACGCTTGCGCTTGCCATTGAATCCCTTTGGGGCCTGGTTCACGTACTCTGGGGGCTGACTTCGCCGCTGGGATTAGCCGCAATTGGGATTGTTGGCGTCGTTGGAATCTACGTGGCTGCGTTTGGGATTTATGTAGTATTCACCGCCTTCCTGTTTCGTATCGCGGCATGGGGGCTCGAGCCGCGGCGAAGATGGCGCGACTGGCGGTACCGCTCGCACCCCGGGATCAACGAGCGCGAACAATGACATCGACTCTTTGAGGAGAGTGTGCCCCAGACTGAGAGAATGTTCTGGCGTCGTATTGACCACCCCGGACACGAGGTAGTCGAACTTCGGCAGCAGCCGGACGGATGGAGGCTGCATGGCATCGCGGTCTTTGCGGACGGTGCGCAGTATTCCGCGCTGGAGTACGACATCATTTGCGACGCTCGCTGGCGGACGACGAGCACCACAGTAACCTCGCTCCTCGGTGTGGACTCGCACACCGTCGAACTCGTACGTCTTCCGACCGGCGAGTGGCTGGTCGATGGAGCGCCACGCGCCGATCTGCGGGGATGTTATGACATAGATCTGGGCTTTAGCCCCTCGACAAATCTGCTACCCATTCGCCGGCTCAGCCTTGACGTCGGCGACGAGGCCGCAGTACGAGCCGCCTGGGTGAGATTCCCCGAGTTGACCGTAGAGGTGCTCGAGCAGGCGTATCGACGGACGGCGGATAGTCTTTACCACTACGAAAGCGCAGGCGGAAAGTTCTTCCGCGATCTCGTCGTCAATCGTGTCGGCTTTGTCCTCGAATACCCGGGTATCTGGACCGCCGGAATGCCGCCTGACCAAGCCCCCGACTGATGGTCCAACTGCTCGAATCAATAATGAATGAGCGAACCTTCTGCCCGTAGCCGTCGACTGTAGTTCGGAGCTCGTGCGTCTCGGTATGGGACACATTCCGCGAAAGTCGGCATACGGTAGCCGAGTTCGTCAGGGATACTCAACTGTCCGCACCTCGAGTGGCGCCTTGAGATTGGCGACAACTGCGGCGACTTTGGCCGCCGTCAGATCGGGCGCCCCGAAAACCATCTGACGCCGCACTGAGAGCGCTGCAGCACCGGGCAGCCGAGGGTCGGTGTTCGGAATGTCCGATGTGATCCAGTTGCCACTCGCCGCGTACGCAGAATTATCTCCAGTGCACTGCGTGTACTGGGATGTTATCGCGTCTTCATAGAACGACGTCCGAACGACTCCCGTTGTATTCGTCGCCAGTGAATGAGCCATCACCATCGTTCCCGCAGCACCCTGCACCGACTCCCATTCAAGTGGGCCCGGCCGATGATCATCCGGTCGTCCGTCGATCAGGAAACCCTGCGGGTTCTGGTTGTTGCGATACGTCATTCCGGTTGCGGCAGGGCTGTAGTCGAAGAAGTCGACGATTCCCGGAATTGGGTGGACGCGCAGGAACGTGGTCACGTCCGAGTACTGCTCATAGAAAATGTGCTGGCGCTGCACCAGCGGGCCGCTGTTGAATCCCAGAAACGCGCGAATCGCCCGCACTGGTCCAGACCGGTTGACGATGAACGCTCCCTCACCACGTGATCCGGTGTACTCGGTTCGTGCGCAACTCCCCGGCGCAAATGAGCTCTTGTACCTGTCGAGTATGTCTACGCCGCTCGCACCTCCCGCCGTGATATGTATACGATCGAGTATCCACCGGTCGGCAAAGTGTTGGCTGTAGAAAGGAGTGGTGACAGTCGTATTCTCGGGGTTTGCCCCGACTGCATCGCCCGTGCGACGATTGGCGTCAGCCGATGTACCTGCCCGGTTATAGGAAGTGAGATACTCGCCGGAAGCGAGGGAAAAGTTGTAGGTGACGTACGACTTGCCCGCACCGCTGGAGAGAGTGCCGTTCTGCCGGAAGAGATACACGTACCCGCGAATTGCCGGGATGCCCGGTTCCGAGATCATGACCTTGACCCCCGCGCGGGATTGAAGTCCCGGTGGTCTTGGCGCATCCGCTGGTGCTTCAACTCCAGCGTCGTGCGCCATGAACACCAGCTCGTCATCCTTGTCGAACGCGGCATCCGGGTCTGCGCCGATGTGGGTCTTTGGATCCGTGTAATAAAGCTGAACCAGCGCGCCGTTCAGTGCGATACAAAATGTAGGCGGGTCACATGCCAGGGGATTCAGCCCGCCGTATGCGTTGCCCAGTGAAACGACCGCCCGCTCGTCCACCTGAATCGGGATCTGGGTCCATGCCCCCGAAGCAAAGCGAAAACCAACGAGTTGCGCGGGAGGTACACCGGCAAACGACGGAATGGTCTCGCCGGTGAGCACGACTGGCTCGAATTCGCGGTTCAACAGCTCACCGGGCGCATTCTCTCCCGGTGCCGCGGGAGCGTCGGAGCAGCCGAAGATCACGCTGCCGGCCAGAAAAGCCTGGTACAGTACTCGTCGAGACGTCAACTCCTGCTCCTTTCTCTACACCCGTAAAATCCGCGCACCCGCATGATCGGCGTCGTCGCATCGACCACATCTGACGGACCCCCACCCGCACCTTTACCTACAACTTTCGTGCTATCTGACCAATTATCCCATTCGATGCAACAATCAGCCCCGCGGCAGAAGTCGCTCCGAGTTCCCCTCCAGCGCCGCCCGCTTCAGTGAGTCGCTCAATGGCAACCCCAGAAACTGATCGATATTCCTCCTCATCCCCACGACCCCGGGACTCGGCCAATCCGAACCCCACAGCAGCTTATGCTCGAGCTCGGCGAGCTTCGGGAAATACTCCAACAGTGACTTCGGAGGGATTCCCGAAAGGTCGAACCACACATTCCGGTGACGCCTGAGAACGAAGAACGCCTCACCCATCCAGAACGGACGCCCGCCATGAGCAAGCACGATCTGCAGATCGGGAAAATCGATCGCCATATCGTCTATCTCGAGCGGGTTTCCATACTTGCTCCGCGCACCGGGGAAAACACTCGTCCCCGTGTGAACCAGCACCGGAATGCCACGCTCCTCACAGCGCCGGTACACCGCCGCCTGTGAATCGAGCCCGCCGCTGTAAGCATTGGCGGGCAGCTCCTGATGGTTCGGATGCACTTTCAACATCCGCATCCCCATCTCGATCAGCGCGTCCACGTCGCCCGCGGGATCGCGTGTCACCAGCGGATGGACCCCCGCATACCACATCATCCGGTGCGGCGCCGCCTCTGCATAACGCGCGGCGTGAGCCATCGTCCGCAGATCGGTACCCATCACACCCGGGGATGGATAGTTCACCAGCCCTACACGATCAACTCCATCCTCATCCATGATCGCCAGCAGAAGCTTTGGATCATACATCACCTGCTCCAGAAAATCGGGATCGCGCTGGCCGATACGCAAAACCTCCACAATCTCCGGCCGCATCTCGCGCCACGGATGGATGTGGACGTGGACATCAGTGATGCGAATCCCCGCCAGCGTCGTCGAGTCTGAAGCAGTCATGGTCGCACAAGATACCGCTGCACCTCGACTACGCTATCTTCTCCACATCCTGCATTGCCGCCCAGGCATCCACTGCAACCGCCAGGAGCAGCGATGCCTAGTAACCGCTACCGTCCGGACAACAGACCATGAAAGCCGAAGAAGCCGTCGATGTTGTACGCCGCGCCGTTCGCGCACCGCAGAAAAGCATGATCTTCAAGGCACTCAAGATCACCGTCGGCGCCGCGTCCACCATCTGGCTGGCGATGCGAGTACGCAAGGAGTTATATGGTCCGGGCGGAACACGCCTGGAACGTGGCCCGCGGCGCAAGCCACGAGACGAAAAGCCCGACGCATAAAGCTGCGCCGGGCGCGCCGTCTCACTCAGCAGAGGTGCGACGGCCCAAATGAGTGCAGACCAACCCGGGAGGCCTGCCTCCGCAGCGTTCACCCCCTACATCCCGGCCACAACAGCACTTCGCGAGCTGACACCCCTGCCGATCATCGTCGGCACCGTGCTCGGCCTGATTTTCGGCGCGTCATCGCTTTACCTCGTTCTCAAAGTCGGCCTCACGGTATCAGCGTCGATTCCTGTCGCCGTCATTTCCATCACGCTTTTCAGACTTCTCTCGAAGATGGGTGTCAGAGACGCCACTATCCTCGAGCACAACATCGTCCAGACAGCCGGTTCCGCCGGCGAATCGATTGCGTTCGGAGTCGGCGTGACGATGCCGGCAATACTCATTCTTGGATTCGACCTCGAGATCACCCGCGTCATGCTTGTCGCCGTACTCGGCGGCCTGCTCGGTATTCTGATGATGATCCCGCTCCGCCGGGCGCTGATCGTCGCACAGCATGGCATTCTGAAATACCCCGAAGGCACGGCATGCGCTGAAGTACTGAAGGCCGGGGCGTCGCCCGAGTCCCGCGCCGCTGCATCACCCGAAGCAAGGCGCGAGCAGGAAATGCTCGGGGCCGGCACCAGCGCCAGAACGATCTTCACGGGCTTCGGGATTGCGCTCGCCTACAAGACGGCAATGGTTGCATTCAGAGGATGGAAGGAGGCCCCTGGCTACATTTTCGGCGCACCCTTCAGCAAAGCCTCAGTAGCCGTCGAGGTATCCCCCGAGCTGCTCGGCGTTGGCTACATCATCGGCCCGCGCATCGCATCGATTATGTGCGCCGGTGGAGTACTTGCCTACCTGATTCTCATTCCGATGATTGCCTACTTCGGAGCTGCGCTCGGCACACCGCTGGCGCCCGAGACGACTACGCTCATCAGGGACATGGATCCCGACGCAATCCGAAATTCCTACGTGCTGTATATCGGAGCGGGCGCTGTCGCGGCGGGTGGTCTCATCAGCGTTGGAAGGTCGTTGCCAACAATCTGGCACGGCATCAGAGGCGGCATGCGGGATATCTCTTCCGCGAAGACCGGCGAGGCGCCAACGACACCGCGAACAGACCGCGACCTTCCAATCCGTGTCGTTTTCATCGGCCTCATCGCTCTTATCGTTGCGATTGCGTTCGCAAATCCGCTGTACATCGGGGGTACGTCGATTGTCACCCGGGTTGCCGCCGGACTTCTTATCATCGTGTTCGGATTTCTTTTCGTCACAGTATCGTCGCGGCTTACAGGCGAGATCGGCTCGTCGTCAAATCCGATCTCAGGAATGACAGTCGCTACCCTGCTTCTCACCTGCCTCTGCTTCGTCATCCTCGGCTGGACGGGCAGCAACTACTACGTCACCGCGCTCTCCATCGGCGCGATCGTCTGCATCGCGTCATCAAACGGTGGAACTACGTCGCAGGATCTGAAGACGGGCTTCCTCGTCGGTGGAACACCCCGATCGCAGCAGATAGCGATTCTCATCGGCGCCACCGTCTCTGCACTGGCACTCGGGCCGATTCTCCTGAAGCTCAACTCGGCGGGTTCGGTCTATGTTCCGGTCGGTGCAACTATCGCAGGCATTTCAGCCGGATCGGTGACACCCGGTGAACGCGCTGATGTGGCTACGCTCGGTCGCAGGGAGACCGTAGAGGGGACAGTCGCCGGCGGAATTACCGATCCGAAAGAATACATGGTGTGGCACCGTCAGGATCCCGCCGGTGGAAACGCCGAAAAATACCTGGTGGATGCAGCCGGAACTCCGGTGTATTTCGTGGATCCCGGTATCAACGGTGCGATTCGCGAGCTGCCAAATGGTCAGGACATTCCCAAGTTCGATGCGCCCAAGGCTACGCTCATGTCCTATATCATCAAGGGGATTCTCGGGGGCGAGCTGCCGTGGGGCCTCGTACTGCTCGGCGCAATGATAGCGGTGGTTCTCGAGATGTCGGGTATTCCATCGCTGGCCTTCGCGGTCGGAGTGTATCTGCCGCTGTCTTCATCCGCCCCCATCTTCATTGGCGGAATTATCCGCTGGGCAGTTGACCGGTGGATTGGACGCAAGCACGCCGGAAAGAATCTCAGCGAAGATCAACTGGTCGCCGAGGGCGACAAGAGCCCGGGTGTGCTGATGGCGTCCGGTTATATCGCAGGCGGCGCAATCGCCGGAATCATCATCGCATTTCTGGCCGGCGTTCCATTCATGGCTGGGTTCAATGAATCGATATCCGGCTTTGGCGACTCCAACCCCTTTCGCGATGGCCCGGCATCTGACCTGCTGTCGATGATTCCGTTCCTCGCTTTGATAGCAGTACTCTATTTGACGGGGAGAGAAAAACTGCTGGCCCCGCGAGACCGGGGGCGGCCCGGATAATCCAATAACCACAGATGACACCGATGGGCACAGATAACACCGATGAACACCACGCTGTATCTCCGCCGTCGAGCCGGCTAAGGCGAAGTCTCTCGAAGGGTAATACGACAATTCGGCGCTAGTCGAGTCCCGGAGTGGACACTTTTTTCTTCAGTGCTTGTCTCTCTATCGGTGTCATCTGCGCCCATCTGCGTCATCTGTGGTCAACGTCGTTCGCTAGCGATTGAGCCTTCCATCCCGGGTCGTACGAGGCGGTCAATCCGGGATTACCGCCGTTGCCTCGATCTCGACTTTAGCACGTTCCTCCAGCAGTCCCGAAACCACGATCACGGACATTGGCGGATAGTGGTTCCCCACTGTTTCTTTCCACGCCTGCCCGATCCGGGAGCGCGACGCGACATACTCCTCGCGACTGGTGACGTACCAGGTCAGGCGGACCAGGTGCGCTGGAGTCGCGCCTGCCTCGTCCAGCAGAGTGACAATGTTGATCAGTGCCTGTCGGGTCTGGCCGGCAAACTCATCAGTACGGAAGGAACAATCCATGGGATCCCATCCAATCTGCCCGGCGAGGACGATATGTCTTCCCCGCACAGAGATGCCATTGGCGTATCCGCGCGGTGGCGCCCAACCCTCGGGGTGAAGCGAAATTGCGTCTCCGTCGGACGTGTGGCTCATGTTCTCTCTCGTAACCGGTATCGCTGGAGCTTGCCAGTTGGCGTACGTGGCAATGATTCGGTGAATTCCACTGCCCGCGGGTACTTGTACGGCGCAATCTGCGATTTCACGAAATCCTGAAGCTCTTTTGCCATCTCAGCGTTTCCTGTCTGACCCTGTACGAGGACCACATACGCTTTTACGATCGATCCTCTGTCTTCGTGCGACTCGCCAATCACGGCACACTCCGCCACCGCAGCATGTTCCAGCAATACATTCTCTACTTCAGGCCCGGCAATATTGTAACCGCCGGAAATGATCATGTCGTCGGTGCGCGCCTGATACCAGAAGTAACCGTCCGCATCCAGCACATAGGAATCCCCCGTGAGATTCCAGCCATCACGCACGTACTCACGTTGCTGCGGAATGTTGTCCAGGTAACGGCAGCCGGTTGGTCCTCTTACTGCCAGTCGGCCCACTTTCCCCACGGGCACGTCATTGTTGTCATCATCGACCACGCGTGCGCGATATCCCGGCACGATCTTTCCCGTTGCGCCGGGGCGGATGTCATCTCCCGATGCGCTGATAAAAATGTGCAGCATCTCGGTGGCTCCGATGCCGTCGATAATTTTGATGCCAGTGCCCGTGTGCCAATCCTCGTAGACAGCCGGCGGAAGTGCCTCACCCGCAGATACACATTTCCTGAGGCTCGAAACATCGTGCTCCGCCAGCAGCCTGCTCATCGCGCGGTAAGCGGTAGGCGCGGTAAAGCAGATTGTTGGACGGTACTGCTCTATCGCCTCGATGAGATTGGGTGGAGTGGGCTGCTCGAGCAGCAGTGAACAAGCCCCGACCCGCATCGGAAACAGGATCAGTCCGCCGAGCGCAAAGGTGAACGCCAGGGGCGGAGAGCCGCAGAACAGGTCATCCGACACCGGCTTCAACACATACCGTGGGAAACAGTCACTTACGGCCAGCAGGTCACGATGTGAATGCATCGTGCCTTTGCCTTCGCCCGTCGTACCGGATGTAAAGGCAATGATCGCGATGTCGTCGGCCGAAGTATCCCTGTTCGCGAAGGTCTCCGGCTTGCGCTCCATCAATTGCTCGAGACCGTCTGAAGAATCGCTGTTGAACTGCATGACACGGGCGGCCATCCCGACTTCGCCCTCGCGACCTGTGAGGAACGCTGCTTCGCATTCTGCTGCCAGGCGACTGTCGGTAAGTGCCAGGCTTATTCCGGCCTTATTGGCCACGTAGCGCAGTTCGCGTTCGCGAAGGAGCGGCATCGTGCAAACCGCGACGCCGCCCGCCTTCAGCACGGCGAACCAGCAGGCTGCCATCAGCGGGGTATTGGGACCTCGCAGCAGAACCCGGTTGCCGGGAGTAAGCCCGAGATCGTCCACCATGACGTTGGCGATCCGATTCGCCTTTTCCATCAACTCCCGGTAAGTCCACACACCACCTGGAAACCGGAATACGGGGCGTTCACCATCTCTCGACGTGACGGTCAGATCGAGTAGCTCAGTCGCACAGTTCATCCGGGCGGGATATGTCAGCTCGGGAATGCCCGTCCATTCACGAATGGGCCACAATTCAGGCGGCGGAAGATGTTGCGCGCAGAATGTGTCGATATGGCCGGTTGGCTCAGCAGTCGATGCTGCATCGCGTCCTGCTCCCCGTTCAGCCATCCCGGTAGGCCTTGATCACCTGCCCCGCTATCACGAGTTGCTGAATCTCGGTAGTGCCTTCGTAAATGCGCAGCGCACGAATCTCGCGATACAGCCGTTCCACAGGGTGTCCCGCGACAACGCCCCGCCCGCCAAGGAGCTGAACCGCATCGTCGATCACGCGTTGCGCAGCCTCAGTAGCATACATCTTTGCCATCGATGCTTCACGCGTAGTTCGCGGTGCACCTTTGTCCCGCGTCCATGCGGCCCGGTAGACCAGCAGCGCACTGGCGTCGATCGCGGTCGACATGTTCGCGATACGAGCCTGGGTGAGCTGAAGCTCCTGGAGTACTCCACCAGCAACCTTCCGCGTTGAACAATGAGCCATGGTTTCATCGAGCGCGCGGCGTGCAAAGCCGAGCGCGGCGGCACCGACAGTGGAGCGAAAGACATCGAGTGTGCCAAGTGCAACCTTCAGCCCGTTGGCTGGCTGGCCCACGACGCGAGCCGCCGGTATGCGGCACGCTTCAAACCGGATCGTTGCCAGCGGATGCGGCGCAATGGTGTCGATTCGGGCGGCGATACTGAAACCTGGATCGGATGGCTCGACGACGAGCGCGATGAATTCACGATCTGCGCCGGATATCCTGCAGAAGACGACGTATTGATCGGCAATGCCTCCATTCGATATCCACGTTTTCTCTCCATCGATCACATACTGATTGCCATCGCGTGTGGCCGTGGTGGTCATGGCGGTCACGTCCGAGCCGGCATCGGCTTCGGAGATCGCAAATGCAGGAATCGATTCTCCTCTTGCGACTGGCGGGAGATAGCGCTGCTTCAGCTCCGGTGATCCGAACAGAGATATCGGACCGGCGCCCAGCGCCTGCATCGCGAACGCGAAGTCGGCCAGACCGGAAAGTCTTGCCAGCGTTTCGCGTGCAATGCAAAGCGTGCGGACGTCGAGTATTTCAGTCGCGCCGCCGTATGCTGCTGGTACTGCGTACCGCAACCAGCCGGCATCGCCAAGTTGCCTGACCAGGGAGTGGCAGGTTTCATCTACATCGGCATCCTGATGCTCCTGCGATATTTCGCGCCTGGCCCATTCCCGGAGATCACTCGCGAAGCGGCGGTGCTGGTCGTCAAAGAAGGGCCAGTCGAGTGTATCGGACTCGACCATCAATTGCCCTCGAACACAGGTGGCTGTTTATCGACAAATGCGCGATAGGCACGCTCGAAGTCGTCGGTCATCATGCATTGAGCCTGCATCCGCGCTTCGTGGTCGATCGCCGCATCGATGTCCATCGACCATTCCTCGTGGAGGCAGCTCTTCGTCATCGCGTGCGCGGCACTGGGTCCTTCGGCCAGCGAAGTGGCAAGCGCAATTGCGTCGTCAAGGAGAGTTTCCGGCATCGCGACTCTGTTGTAGAAACCCCAGCGTTCTGCCTCTTCACCACCCATGACACGACCAAGGTAAAGCAGCTCGCTCGCGCGGCCCTGGCCAATAATGCGGGGCAGAATCGCGCACGCCCCCATGTCCGCACCCGACAGCCCCACCCTGACGAACAAAAACGCGACCTTGCTGCGCGCCGTACCCAGGCGCAAATCGCTCGCCATTGCCAGTATCGCGCCCGCTCCTACGCAAACTCCGTCTACCGCCGCAACGATTGGCTGCGGACACGCACGCATTGCCTTCACCAGATCACCAGTCATTTGCGTGAACTCGAGTAGCCCGCGCGTGTTACCTGCTTTCTTCATATCCACCAGGCGGCCGATGATGTCATGTACATCGCCGCCACTGCAGAAATTGCCTCCCGCGCCGGTAATTACCACGGCGCGGATTTCCCTTATCTCCTGGAGCATCAGGAATGTGTCGGTCAGCTCGCGGTAGGATTCGAGTGTCAGTGGGTTCTTTCGTTCGGGCCGGTCGAGGGTGATTACAGCCACCCGGCCCGCCGTGTGCCAGCGGAAATGTTGAGGTGTCAAGACTGGGGGCATCGAGGCGCTGCTCATCGCTGGCGTTCCTCGTCGAGTGAGTTGTGCAGAGACCCACGGAGTTTTCCAAGCAGGTCGGAGAGACGGGCGCGTTCATTGTCCGACAGGCCGGCGAACATCGATTCAATCCACATCTGATGAGCCGGCAACATGGCGTCGAAGGCACGTTTCCCATTCGGTGACAGTCGCACGAATTGCGTCCGCCGGTCCGATGGCGATGAAGTCCGGATAACCAGTTTCTCCTGAACGAGCCGCTCCACCAGAGATGTGAGGTTTCCGTTCGTCACCATCAAACGACGCGAAAGTTCTGTCATGGTGAGCCGGGGCGTTGAACCATGCGAGGCGGCGTCGAGCTGCGCGAGGACATCAAATCGAGGGAGCGTGGTGCCAAACTCATCGCGCAGCCGCCCCCGCACCTCCCGCTCGACGATGTTGGTGCATGTGAGAAGGCGAAGCCATGCCCGCAACGAATCCTGCCCTGAACGTTGCTCTCGCGTCTCCACCGCTCTCACCACACCTCACCTCCTGCAACCGGAAACAAAATGCCCGTGACCGCTGCCGCGGAGGGCGAACACAGCCAGCTCACGGCGCTGGCAACCTCCTCAGGTGTCGCCATCTTCCCGCGAGGTATGGTCCGCAGAAGTATTTCACGCGCCTCGTCAGTAGTCTTGCCAAGGGCGCGCATGACATTCTGGATGCCCTGATCGGCAATTGCTGTATCTGTGTATCCAGGACATACTGCGTTGACGGTCACTCCATGTTTTGCCGCTTCAAGCGCGAGGGCGCGGGTGAGCCCCACCACACCGTGCTTGGCGGCGCAATACGCGGTCATCGTCTTGAAGCCCCTCATTCCGGCAGTGGATGCGATGTTCACAATCCTGCCGCTTTTCGCCGCGAGCATCGTGGGATAGACTCTCGCTGAACACGCAAAGGTGCCGGTGAGGTTCACCGCCAGCATGCGGTTCCACATATCGCTCGATGTCTCGCTGAAGACGGCGCTCTCCGCAGCGCCGGCGTTGTTCACAAGTATGTGCGCCGGGCCGGAGGTTTCGACTGCCTTGTCGAATGCCGATGCTACCGAATCTTCGTCGGTGACGTCGCACCGCAACGCCGACACTTTGATACCATGCTCACTTCCAATCGCCCTGGCATGTTGCTCGAGGGTAGCCATCGATCGCGCCATTATCGTCAGTGTCGCTCCACGCGAAGCGAGCGCCGCGGCAATGGCCGCACCAATTCCCTGGTTTCCACCCGTGACAATTGCGTGTTGCCCGTCGAGGTAACGCTCTACATGGGTCATTGTCATACCTTGCCCGTGCTGGTTGCTGCCGCGATCTCCTTTGCCCTTTGTACTTCCCGTTCAAGCTGCACGCGTCCCTGGTAATACTGGATTGGCCACGCAGCGCGCGCAAAACCCTGCTGGGCCGCAGCGTGCAGCGTCCAGTGAGGATCGCTCAGGTGGGGCCGTCCGATCGAAACGAGATCAGCTCGGCCCGCAGCAACGATCCCGTTAGCCTGATCTGCGTCGGTGATGTTTCCGACGGCAATCGTTGGCATCCCCGCTTCGTTTCGAATTCGGTCGCTATAGGGCGTCTGAAACAGGCGGCCAAAAACGGGCTTTGCATCGGCCGTGGTCTGTCCGGTAGAAACATGGATGATGTCTGCGCCAGCCGCGCCGAAAGCACGCGCGATAGCCACTGATTCATCAGCGGTCACGCCGTCGTCCACCCAGTCTGTTGCCGAAATACGTACTGACATCGGCTTCTCCTCGGGCCACGCTGCGCGCGTGGCTGTGAATACCTCGAGCGGAAAGCGGAGCCTGTTCTCGACTGCACCACCGTATTCGTCCGTCCGGCGATTGCTCACCGGTGTCAGAAAGCTCGAGAGCAGATATCCATGCGCGCAGTGCAGCTCGGTCATGTCGAACCCCGCATCCTCAGCCATCCGTGTCGAGCGCACGAACTCTTCACACACTCGTTGCATCTCGCTGCGGGTCATCTCCCGCGGAGGCGGAAGTGTCGGGCCGTAGTTCACTGGCGACGGCCCGATTCGCTCCCAGTTCTCCGACGGCAGCGGCAGGTCAGTCCCCTCCCACGGCAGGCGGGTAGACCCCTTTCGCCCCGAATGTCCCAGCTGAATGCAGATCTTCGCGTCAGACCACTGATGGACGAAGTCTACGATCCGGCGCCATGCCACTACATGCTCTTCCGTGTACATCCCCGTGCATCCGAGAGTGATCCGCGCCTCAGGAGACGTGCAGACCATCTCGGTCATGATGAGCGCCGCGCCGCCGAGCCCCCGTGCGCCGAGGTGCACCAGATGGAAATCGTTTGGCACTCCGTCGCGGGCGGAGTACATGTCCATCGGCGAGACGACAATGCGATTTTGAAGTGTCATGTCGCGCAGGCGGAAGGGCGTGAACATCGGAGGTGTCACCGACTCGGCGTTCGGCGCGGTTCCCATGTTCCGGGTGTTGTCAGTGTTCTCCGTGATCTGGTCGAGCCCGGGCTTCGTGACGGGTTGATCCAGCGTCGTTGCCGCCTGGCTCGAGAACCATCGCTCCATACCTTCCACGTAGCTTCCATCGCGAAGCCGCAGGTTTTCGTGGCTCACACGCTGGCTGCGGGTGAGCAGGCTGTACGTGAATTGCTCGGGCTCGAGATGGACGTATCGTTTCACGTGCTCGAACCATTCCATGGAATTCCGGGCCGCGTTCTGAAGCCGCAGCGCTTCAGTGCCCCGCTCATCCTGGTATGACTGAAACGCGGCCGGAATATCGTTAAACGTGGACAGCGCGCGTGAAAGCGCGATCGCATCCTCCATCGCCAGCTTTGTTCCGGAGCCGATGGAAAAATGCGCTGAATGGGCTGCGTCGCCGATAAGCACGATGTTGTCGTGAAACCAGTTGCTGTTTCGCACTCGCACGAAATTCACCCACGGCGAATTTTTTAGGTGAGCTGCATTGGTGAGCAGTGGATGACCGTCGAGCCGCTCTCGAAACATTGATTCACAGGCGGCGATTGTCTGCGTCGTGTCCATCCGGTCGAAACCGGCCGACCTCCATGACTTTTCATCGCACTCGACGATGAACGTCGAAAGCCCGCCGTCGAACCGGTAACAGTGTGCCTGAAACACGCCATGCTCGTTGACGACGAAGTAGAATGTGAACGCGTCGAACGGAAACGTCGTGCCGAACCACACGAAGCGCGCCGTCCGCTCGTCGAGGTCAGGCTCGAAGTGTTCAGCGTATTTTCTGCGAATAGCGCTGTTGATTCCGTCAGCGGCCACAATGACGCTGGCATCGCCCAGTCCGAGCGGGACGAGATCGCTATCGTCGCGCAAGTCGACGGAGTAGCGGATATCGACGCCGAGTGCAGTGGCGCGCTGCTGTAGTATCTCGAGGAGCTTTTTTCGGGCGATGCCACTGAACCCATGCCCGCCGGAAGTGATGCGGCGGCCGTGAATGACAACGTCGATATCATCCCAGCGGGCGAAATTGCCAATGATCGCGCGGTAGGTTGGCTCGTCCGCAACGCGGAAGTTCTCGAGCGTCTGGTCGGAAAAAACAACTCCCCACCCGAACGTATCGTCCGCCCGATTGCGTTCGCAGACAGTGATCTCGTGCGCCGGATCTGCCTGCTTGAGAAGCAGGGCAGTGTATAGTCCGGCAGGCCCTCCGCCAACGATTACCACTTTCATGCACTGCCTCCCCCGTCCGAACACGCTACACAGATATTATATGCTTAAAATAAAGTCGCAAGGCCTGATGTCCTGGCACCGGCTGGAGGCGTACGGCAGGACATGTGTAGCCAGCAACCCGCTGTGGGTGCCAGATTGAACGCATATCTCACACCCATCAAACGATGATATCTCGATTCTTCTTCCGCAGGTCGGCAAGCCGGCCGCAGACAGCCGCTCCCCTTGCCGCTATCGCTGCATTCTCTTTGGGAGCGACGTCGCTGTTTGCGCAGCAGGACCTGTCGCAGACAGTGATCAAAGTCACACCCGTTGCCGGCGGCGTGTACATGCTGCAGGGGGCTGGGGGCAACATCGGCCTATCCGTCGGCAATGACGACGCGTTCATGGTCGACGATCAGTTCGCGCCCCTTACGCCCAAAATCAGGGCGGCAATCGCCACAGTGACCACGAAACCGGTGCGGTTTTTACTTAACACCCACTGGCACGGTGACCATACCGGGGGCAATGAGAATATGAGAGGCGCCGGCGCGATCATCGTTGCTCACCAAAATGTGCGCCGCCGCATGAGCACCGAACAGTTCACCGCGGCATTCAACCGAAAGACGCCGCCATCTCCGAATGCCGCACTCCCGATCGTGACATTCTCCGAGTCGATCACCTTCCACGTAAACGATGACAGTGTCAAGGCAGTGCATGTCCGGAACGCTCACACCGATGGCGACGCGCTCGTTGTCTTTCAGAAAGCGAACGTAATCCATATGGGCGACACTTTTTTTAATGGCACTTACCCATTCATCGACGCTTCAAGTGGTGGATCGGCGAGAGGCTTGATTGCCGCGGTCGACGCTGCTTTGGCGATGAGCAGCCCCCGGACGAAAATCATTCCAGGCCATGGTCCGCTCGCGACCCGGGAAGATCTCGTGCGCTACCGCGATGTCGTTCTGGCAGTCACCAACCGCGTAGCCCGGCTCGTCACTCAGGGACGAACTCTGGCGCAGATTGTCGCCGCGAAGCCATCGGCGGAGTATGATGCGAAGTGGGGAACAGGGTTCATCAAGCCTGACCAGTTCGTTACGATGGTCCACTCCAGTGTGGCAACATCCGGGAGAAAGCCCCGGCAGTAAGGCAATGGCTTCGGGTGCTATCTCGCCGGGCTTCCCACCACGCTTTCGTACAGCGCCTGAAGCGTTGCTGCTGGATCTTTGCAGACTCCCTCGTGCACCGGGCCGCTCTGAATCACGTCCGACCGCGGCGCGGTGAGCCAGTGGAATCGTTCGGATGGCGGAGCGAGAGCCACCGGTCCCGCGGAAATGTCTCCCTCGCATATTGCCTGGCACGATTGGAGGTAACGCATGAGCAGAGCGACGTCGACACCCACCGCTCGCGCTGCCAGCTCCGCGGCATCAGTCACAACGCGGATACCGAGAAACTCGGCGGTCCTGGCATGCAGCGCGACACCCACCGGAACGAAAGCGCCGATATGAACGTGCGGTACCACCCGCAGCACTGCGAAGTTATAGGATATCCAGGGAGAATCACTGGACGAGTCCATGCCGTGCTTCGCCTTCATCGGCGGGCACCCAGCCGGTGGGGCTGAGCTCCCGCAGCACGACTCTGAGCATCGCGGGCTTCGCTCACAAATGCGCGCGGGCCGCGCAACCTGGCGGTGAGATACCCGATGTATCGCTCGCGTGCGGCATCGGGAGTGTCGAAATCGGCACGTACTGACGCGTCACTCAACAATTCATCCGGTACTGCACCGACTACGTGCCTGATGAGATCTTCGGTGATCGCCGCCGTCATGGCTACGTCGGCTTCATCGATATCACCGCTCTGGCCAAGCAGCACATGGTCCCTTATAAGCGGGAATGATGACATGATGCGTGCCTTATCCACTGACGCCCAGTCGTGTTGAACGTAGAGTGCTGCGCCGTGGTCTATCAGCCATGGCTTCCGTTGCCAGATGAGCAGGTTTGGATTTCGGTGAGTTCTGTCCGGGTTCGTGACGAACGCATCGAACCATACGATTCGCGCAGCGAGTTCACGAGTCACGAGCTCGCCTGCGGCGGTCATATCGAAATTGAAGGATCCGTCGAGATACCGCGCGCCGACATTGATGCCGTGGCTCGCGCGAAGCAAGTCCTGGATCTCGGGATCCGGCTCCGTGCGGCCGAAGGACTCGGAGACGTCGATGAGCACAATCTCGGGAGATGGTAACCCAGCCTGCTGCGCCAGGAGCCCCGCAACCAGTTCGGCGATCAGCGCTTTGGCGCCCTGACCAGCACCGCGGAATTTAGCCACGAACAACCCGTCACCGTCGGTATCCACCACTGCCGGCAGCGAGCCACCCTCGCGAAGCGGCTGGACGTAACGCGTTGCCGACAGAACTGGCAGATGATGCACCGGCTAGCTTCCCGGCGCTACGCGAATGCTGCCTCGAAATCGGCGAAATCAGGGTCACCCAGTTCCGCAAAAACAGGATTGGACAGATACCGTTCGCCAAAGTCGCAGATGATCGAGACGATGAGTTTACCCTCGTTCTCAGGCCGCGCCGCAATCGCCAACGCGGCCCAGGTGATCGAGCCCGAGGAAATACCGGCGAGAATTGCCTCCTCGCGCGCAAGTCGACGCGCCATGCCGATCGCGTGATCGTTCGTGACGCGGATGACTGCGTCGTAGATGCTCGTATCCAGATTTCCAGGCACAAATCCCGCGCCGATTCCCTGCTGCTTGTGCGGCGACGGCTGACCCCCCGAAAGCACCGGACTCTCGTCGGGCTCTACAGCGACGATCTGGATACCAGGTTTTTTCTCGCGCAGGTAACGCCCCGCACCGGTAATGGTGCCGCCAGTACCCACACCCGAGACGAAGATATCGATCTTCCCCTCCGTCGCCGTCCAGATCTCGGGTCCCGTGGTGCGGTAGTGAATCGCTGGATTCGACGGATTGTCGAACTGTCGCGGCATCCAGGCGCGATCACCGAGGCGTTTGTGAATTTCCTCTGCACGCGCAATCGCGCCCTTCATTCCCTTCGGACCTTCGGTGAGAACCACTCGGCAACCAAGGGCGCGCAGCATGTTGCGCCGTTCGACAGTCATGGTTTCCGGCATCGTAAAAATGCACCTGAAGCCGCGCGCAGTCGCCGCGTACGCGATTCCGATTCCCGTGTTTCCACTTGTCGGCTCCACGATCACCATGCCGGGCCGGAGATCGCCGCGCTCGACCGCATCATCGATCATCGCAGCACCGATGCGGTCCTTGACGGAATTGAAGGGATTGAATCCCTCATGCTTGACGACGATTCTCGCCGGCAGTCCCGCGCCGAGTCGATTCAACTGAATGAGCGGGGTGTTGCCGACCGTCTCAGTGACGTCGCGATAGATCCGTTGCTCGAGCATCACTATTTCCTCGATAATTGAAGTCTTTTCGGTGCGCTGAGCCGCCACGCGTCGGCAAGAATGTCCGCGACCGCACTCCAATCCGGCTTGTCATCGAGCCAGATGCCCAGCCAACCCTTGCATCCTACGTACGGCGGAGAGAAGTAGCGGTCAGGCTCCGAATTAATCAGCAGATCCTGGTTGACCTGCGTCGAGTTGCACCACACTCCCGGCCGCCCTTGTCCATGATGATTGCCTGCGGCGGCATACATTGCGAACATCTTGTTGCGAACGCGAAACGTTGGCTCACCCCACGCTTCCACCTCGTGCGCCTCAGGCAGTGCAAGACTCAGCTTGCGCAGGCGATTCAGCGGACTCGGCGGCATGAACGTTAATCCGGCAGATCAGTGACGGTGCCTATTCCCGCACGTATCTGGCGTCGACGGCGAGATCTTCCTGCCCCTCGGGCCAGATATTGTTCATCACTATTCGAAGACTGTCGGCCTCTGGCGTGATGATCGTACGCCATCCCCAGTCGGGTCCCGTTGGCGCCTCGTACGATCCGAGCAGGCTCAGGACGCCGGCATCATCTGCCGTACCAATGCACGCCATGACCTTGCTGCCCATGTGAAAGCTGTCGACCCAGTGGGCGGTCACTTCCCCTGTTTCCTTTATATATCCAATCAGGTACGACCCATCGTGCGGCTTGTCGTCGTGCGACCAGGTATAGTCGATGCGGACAAACCTGTCACCCGCGATGCGGGTTATGACTGCGGTAGATTGGGAGTCGATGAGGTTGCCGGAGTCGGGGTCAAGCTGGAGACTGCTTGTGCCCCGCCATTTCCCTTCACATATCGCAAGCTTGTCGAGCATCGTCATCAGGCTTACTGCTCAGGCGGGATATAGGTCGGCCCCGTCTCGTCGGCGCGCACTGGTTCACGGATGTAGCGTCCCTTGTCCGGTATGGCGATCCGGTCGAAGTCACCAGCCAGAGTATTCAGCGCATCGCGCATCAGCTGCCCTTTCATTGCCCTTCCATGGCCCGTTATTACCACTTCGGGCTGCAGCGCCGCCAGCATCTCCACAGATCGCCGGGCCGAGGGCCAGTCAGTGGTGAAGGGGGTTGGCGGCCCATGCAATTCTTCCTTCTGGGTTATCACGGCGTAGGCCGACTCCATGTTGGTAGTGATGAATGCATCGCCGGCGATCAGCGTGCGGTCGCTCTCCCTCCATAGCGAGATATGGCCAGGCGTATGGCCCGCTGTGTGAAGCCAGCGCCAGCCTGTCATCCCGGGCACGCTGCCGTCATCGGGCAAAACCCGCAGCCATCGGCTCACATCGATTGGCCCTGTACCGAACATCGGAGAGAGTTTCGGCATAATCCCTCCTCCGAGACTTGTATCTGGAGGCGGATACGAAGCGCGGCCGTCGAGATAGGGAAGCTCGAGAGTATGGGCATAAATGGGAACATCCCACTTCTCGGCGAGTGCCTCCACCGTTCCGGAATGATCTGAATGCCCGTGCGTCAGGATGATCGCAACCGGGGGAATGTCTTTCCCGAATCGTTTCCCGGCCGTGGACTCGATTCTCCCTGTCGATCCGATCACTCCGGTGTCGACCAGAACCCAACCTCCGGACCTATCGCCCGGCGTACCAACGTAGACGTTGTTTACGACAGCATGCCGCTGATAGCCGACGTCCGGAGTGACTTCGCGTACGCCTTCTTCCTTGCCGGTATCGGCGATCGCGTCGCTGCTGATAGGTACCTGTTCATCCATTCTCGTTGCCTTGGGCGTAGTGTGGAAAGGTAAAGAGAAGCAATCGGCATTCCGCGACGCCGGCGAATCGGCAAACGTCAGCGATCAACGCCTGGGCCACTGTTCCATGAGCCTGCTCATGAACACTGCTGCACGTTCGGCACTCATTCTAATCGATGCAAGCCGGACCATTTCGCGGGGTGAGTGCGCCCCTGCGCCATCGACACCCAGTCCGTCGATGCCCGGAATCAGCGGCGCTACAAAAGAGATATCCCCGGCACCCCGCTCCTCGGGTGGTGTGTACGACACAGCTGGATATCCCAGAGCCTGGCTGGCGCCGTCGAAGATTGCGAGCAGACGCTCACCGATGGGCGTTACTGCCATGGCCGGATATGCATCACTAAAGGCGATCGTCGCCTGGGTGTTCGACAACGAGCGGGAGACGATTGCGCGCATTCGCTCCCGTGCTGAGTCTTTTTGCGATTCGGTTAGAAATCGCAGGTCGCCGGTTGCGCGAAGAACCGGTGGAACGATGTTTGATTTTCCATCGACCGTCACCACTGCCCCCGACGAATCGGCAATGACGTGAGTGCCGGAGGCCAGGATACCCACGTTGAATGTGAGTCCACGCTCGCCGGCCATTGCCCGGCGGAACTCGTCAAGAATCCTCACCCCCTCATATGCCGCACCGTAGCCGGTGCCTGTCGAAAAAATTCCCGCAGAGTGGGCCTGCCGGCCAGTTACGTCGAGACGCCAGCTGCTGGAACCGCGGCGGCCAATCGCCACACGCGTGGCCGAGCCGCCCTCGAAGGCGAGTGCAAGGTCACTCTGGCGGGCCGCATCGAGTAGCGAGGCGCGCGAGACGCTGATCGGCCGGCCAGCAGATTCTTCGTCCCCCGTCATGATCACGGTGATGTGCATGTCCTTTAGCTGCCCGGCATCGGCCAGGGCACGGAGTGCGAGAATCATCGACACATCACCGCCCTTCATGTCGCTCGTGCCAGCTCCGCGCGCGATCGTGTCTTCACGCACCCAGCCCTGGCCTTCGCCCTCAAACACCGTATCGAGGTGGCCGATGAGCAGCAGCCGGGGTCCACGCGTGCCGCGACGAACCGCAATCAGGTGTCCGGCGCGGTGCAGCGAGTCTGGCAGTGTTTCCCATCGGGTTTCGAACCCGATCCCGCGCAGCTCGGCCATGAACAGGTCCCCTACTTTCCGCACGCCCGCCAGGTTGTTGGTGCCGCTCGGGATATCGACTGCGCGTTGCAGCAGGCTGATCGAGGAGTCGTAGTGCTTCCGGACGGCATCGCGGATCTGCGTTTCAGTGGTCGTGAGCGGAATGGTCTGTCGCGGAGCCTGCGCGGGGACCGGAGACGAAGGTGAAGGCGCCGGGCCCGATACTACGGGGCGGCAGGAGCTTGCCAGGAGGGCGAGCGCGGCGGCGAGTACAAAAATTCTCATCGGGTTGTCGATTGGGTGATGGCTCGAGGTAATTCTGGAGGCTTCGTCCGGTTCCGGGAAGAGAGATTTGTCGGTAGGCGCGATAAAGCGCGGTAACCACAGATGACGCAGATGGACACAGATGACACAGATGGAACTGCAACGGCGGGAAGATGTAGGGAACTGCGCTCGCTTCTGTCGGTTGGCTGAGCAGGAGAATTGAAATTAGGGCAACCCCGTCGCGACTGTCATGGCTGTTCCCGAACACAGGACCTGTCAGATAATCTGTGTCTGAGGTCGTATCGTCTATGGCATGTGAAGCGTCGCTGTTCCCAATTACACATTTTCTTGTTGCAGCAGTGATGGCGAGATACGAAGTGAAACCGGATGTCATCATCTGTGTCCATCTGTGTCATCTGTGGTAACGGTTTCCCGCTCCTCTTCCTGTCGTCTGGATGAAGCAGGGTACTCGCCCGCTTCTCGACTGCACTAAATTCCCGCAATGCTCATCCCGGCATTGCTAGCGGTGTCGCTGCTTCAGGATTCGTCGCTCATCTACGACGGCCGCGCGAAACGTACGCAGGTCGCCACTCCGCGGGCCGATGCGTCGATCAGCGTTGACGGCCGCCTTGATGAACAGGTATGGACGCGCGCCGCCCGGCTCTCCGGGTTCTCACAGTATCAGCCAGTGGATGGACGCGCGGCCGACGACGCAACCGAAGTTCTGGTTTGGTATTCCCCCGATGCAATTCATTTTGGAATTCGCGCCCGCGAGAGTCACGGCCCGGTGGTGCGCGCGACCAATGCCAACCGCGACAACATCGCCAGCGAAGATCACGTTCAGATTCTTCTCGATACCGAAAACGACCGTCAGCTTGCGTTCCTGTTCGGCGTAAACGCGCTTGGCGTTCAGCAGGATGGCACGCGCAGCTCGCAGTTCGCGGGAGGGGCTGGAGGATCGTCGGCAACCGGCGGCGGGTCGCGCAACATCAATCCTCTCGATGGAACGGTTGACCTCAACCCCGACTATGTCTTTGACTCGCGCGGACGGCTTGTGGAAGGCGGATATGAAGTAGAGATCCGCATCCCGTTCAAGAGTCTGCGGTATCAGGAATCGAAAACTCAGTCGTGGGGCATCCACATTCTTCGTCGGGTGCAGCACTCCGGATTTCAGGACACATGGGCACCGGCCATTCGCGCCGGCTCGAATTTTCTCGCGCAGTCAGGCACCCTCGCAGGATTGCACGACATGCGGCGCGGTCTCGTTCTCGAAGCAACTCCTACTGCCACCAGCAGGGCGGATGGTGCGACGCGAGCCGATGCCGGGCATGAATACCGGTCACAGTCGGAAGTCGGAGCGGATATCAAGTGGGGAATCCGCCAGAGCCTTACCCTTAACGCCACTGTGAATCCTGATTTTTCGCAAGTCGAGGCGGATGTCGGCCAGGTACTCCTCAACGAGCGATTTGCTCTTTTCTATCCGGAAAAGCGGCCTTTCTTTCTCGACGGACTCGAGCTGTTCGACACCCCGAACCAGCTCATCTACACCAGGCGCATTGTCGCTCCTCAGGCCGGGCTCAAGCTCGGCGGCAAGCTTGCTGGCGTCAACGTCGGGGCGATGCTCGTTGGCGATGATCGCGATTATTCAATCAGCTCTGCACGTACACCGCTCTTCGGCGTCGCCCGCCTGCGGAGGGATTTTGGACGCAACTACACTATGGGCTCGGTACTCACCGCGCGCGAAGATGGAGACAATCATTCGCGGCTTGCCGGTGCAGATCTCCGGATCTATCACTCAAAGCTGTATTACGTGCAGTTGCAGGCGGCGCAGTCGTGGACAGACAGCTCGCGCGACCGCCGCACCGGCTCCCTCATGCAGGCAACATGGGACCGCACCGGCCGCGCCTGGGGATTCAACTACACCCTCAGGGATATCGATCCTGACTTCCGTGCCGCCGCGGGATTCGTGAATCGTACCGGCGTTCGCGAGGGGCGTGCATTCAACCGCTTCAGCTTTTACGGAGCGCCCGGTGCACTCGTCCAGACGTACGGCGGATTTTTGGGCCTGCAGCGGACCTGGTCAAATGCAATTGAGGGCCATCCGGCGATAGAAAAGAGTGAATCCATCTCGCCATCTGCGACGCTGCGCGGCGGGTGGCAGGTCGGTGGGGGCATATCGCGCGGATTCTTTGCCTACGATCCACTGGTCTACACCGGCCTCCAGGTCCAGCGTGTCGCAGGCGGGTCGACCGATACCGTGGCTTTCCTCACGCCGGCGCCGGAGGACAATCAGTGGGGAGGTTCGCTCCGCGTGACGACTCCGACGCTGCGGTTGTTCAGCGCAAACGGGAGTGTAAGCTGGGGCGCGGTGCCGATATTTCGCGAAGCATCGCCAGGTCGCGGCTCCAGAATCGACGCCGCATTCGACGTTCGACCGACCGCGGCACTCCGGAGCTCGCTGCAATTCTCGCGACTGACACTCGATCGGGCAGGTGCTGGGTCGAGATTCTCGACCGAAACTATTCCGCGGGTAAGAACCGAGTATCAGGTGAGTCCCGCCATTTTCCTGCGGCTCGTGGGCCAGTACGCCGCGCGCTCACGCGCTCCACTCGAAGACCGAGATGGAAACCCTGTCCTCCTGCGGGGTGTGCTCGATCGCGGAAGTACCACGAATGAGTTCTCCGTCGACTGGCTCTTCAGCTACCGGCCCATTCCCGGCACGCTCGTCTACGCTGGCTACGGCTCGACGCTGGAAGAGCCGCAGGAGTTTCGGTTCCAGGATCTCAGACGGTCGAGGGACGGCTTCTTCGGAAAGGTCAGCTATCTGTTTCGGATGTAACCCTGACGAGCGCGGTGCTTTTCACATAAACGTCGGAGCAAATCGATGCCCGGTGAGCCGTGGGAACCCGAGGAACGACGAAAGCGCTACAGGAACGCAAAGCGGGATGGTCTCCGGCGGCTGATGACCGAGGGGGATTCGTGGTTCGACTATCCCCCGCATGCAAACATCGTCGACTGGCTCGAGAGCGAGGGCCAGTGGGCGATCAACCGTCTCGAGAGAAGCGCCGACACGGTGGAGAACATGACCACCGACGCGAATCTCGCATTGCTCGCCGCCATCGCGAAAAAGGAAAAACCCGAGTGCATCCTCTTAAGCGGCGGCGGCAACGATATTTTCACACCGATACCCGAGGCTCCTGAGCTCCGGTGGATTTACCGCGCGCTCATGGATTACAATTCATCGAAAAGCGCTGCCCAGCACGTCAACGCGATTGTGTGGGATGAGAAAAAGACGGATATCAGGCGCGGATACGTGCGACTGATCGGAGCACTCGGCGCGTATGCTCCAATCGCTGTCCACGGCTACGATTATCTGTGCGCTACCGGCGAGAAGGTTCGTTACGACGGATTCCGGCTGGCTGGACCATGGATACTTCCATCGATGAAGAAACGCGGAATCCTCAATCCCGATCTTCAGAGCGCGATTCTGAGAGTGTTCATCGACGAATTCAACGTCGTGCTTGCGGCGCTCGAGCGCGCCTATCCCTCAACTACGATATACATCGACCTTCGAGGCACGCTGGACCGTTCAAGAGACTGGATAAACGAAATTCATCCCACTGAAAACGGGTTCCGGATGCTCGAACAGAAGATCTCTGACGCTTTGTTACGCCGGTTGCCGGCAGTGATCGAAGCTCGGAGGCACATCCGGTGATTCGAGCGCTTGTGGCGATTGTTGCAATCGCGGCCTCGGCCGATGTTCTCGCTGCCCAGCGTCTGCCAGTCGATGATTCACTTGGCGTATCTGCGGGAGTCAACTCGCGGCTTCACTGGCGCGGCATAACGTTGAGCGATGCCGCGGGACTCGAGACAGGCGCGTCGGTTGCGCTCCCCAGTATCGCGCGAGGTCTTCAGCTGGAGGTGCGTGGATGGACATCGCTGGCCGAACGCGAGCGGTTCAAGGGCGGCGATCAGTACTCGGCGGCACTGCATTATCAGATTCCATTCCGGGGCGCTCCACATCCGGCTTCACTGGTACTTCGGTTCGCTGAATACTGGAATCCGAACATCGACCGCGTCGCACCGGAAGCCGCGAAAAACGCCGAGGAACTGGGAGCACGTGGAATAGTCGACGTAGGGATCGAGTCGCTCGGAATTCGGACGTTGCGGCTGGAGTTCGATGCTGCCCGTCTGGTGGGACAACGGAAGGCGACGTGGACGTCGGCGGGTGCAAGTGCGAGTGCTGGTACGGTGTTCGATCGCGTCGAGAACGTGCATACCGTTGCGGCGGTGCTGAGAGCCATTGCGAGGGCTGGAGATCTCGCCGGCCCGTCCGGTACGCCCACAACCGGGTTCGGTTTTCAGGGACTGGACATGGGACTGGACCTCGAACATCGGCTCAGCGGCCCGCTCAAATCTTATTCGTTGTCTACAACGCTTCGCTTTGGGATTCTGGCGCGGCCTGAGCGTCGCGGGCCGACCGTCGGTTGGGCCGGAATCCGGGAGTCACTGTTGTTTTTCTAGCTCGCTCGCGGGCCATCATTCATTTGTATCCTTCCTCACACGGTGCAGCGGCGCAGAGTAACAGGCTGAATGAATGCGGAATGCGTGACGTTTTGCTCATTCCTGCTATTGGAACCTTGATCGCCAAGCCATGGGGTATTACGATTCTGCTACGGAGGTAATACCTGGATAGCCCAATGCGCACCGTTTCGTTCAAACTCCCCGAACGGCTGGATCAGGCGTTAAGCGACCTGGCCCGCCGCCGCGGGTCGACTCGCTCTGCTCTGGTTCGACAGGCATTGGAGGGGTTGGCTGCGAACAACAGCAGCTCGGTGACGGCGATAGTCGACAACCTGGTGAAGCCATTGGACGGCCCGGCGGATCTTTCGACAAATCCCAGGCACATGACCATGTACGGGAAGTGACCAGGATCGTCATCGATACGGGTCCCATCGTTGCACTTCTCAACCGCCGCGACCATCACCATGCGTGGATTCGCGGGGTGCTGGCCACGGTCGCACCACCAGTCTTTACCTGCGAAGCTGTCGTTTCGGAAGCGTGCTTCCTGCTCGGACGGCTCACCGGTGGCCGGGACGCGGTATTCGAGCTTCTCGCGAAAGACGTATTACAAATCGACTTTCGCATGTCTTCCGAAATCGAAGCGCTCCGAGGCCTCATGCGTAAGTTCGCGAACGTTCCGATGTCGCTTGCCGATGCGTGTCTCGTACGGATGACAGAACTTGAGCCGCGGAGTGCGATCGTAACGCTTGATAGTGATTTTCGGGTCTATCGCCGCAACCGGCGGCAGGTTGTTCCAACAATTACGCCGGCCCGACCCCGCTGACGTGATGTCGGACGCTGGCAGTTGCAGCCGCTTCTACACTGGTGTCGGCCTCCCATACCTGAATCGCACAACCTCCGAGTACTTCACGATCTCGAACTCCCGAAACGCCGCTGAATTCTCGATCGTATAGGGTGCGAACAGCTTCGACGGATAATCCCTGAGCACCCCGCATTTGCTCAACAGACTGTGCACGAACTCCGAACACATCATCTCGCTCCGATATTTCTCGAGAATCCCCGGCTGCAACCGCTTCGGCAAAACAGCGCACGACAGAAAGACCAAGGCGCTCCGGTGCATTCTCAGATAGTCGATCGGGCCAAACTGTTCGATAGTCGACTCGATTGCGTCGAGGCTGATCTCCTCCGAGATGTGCTTGATCCCGAAATGCGGATCCCCGTTGTCCCTGCTGTATGCGCCCAACAGCGTTTCCAGCGGCACGATTCGGATCCCGTTTCCCTTCGTCAGATAAGTCGCCTCGCCATGCCCCGAATGAAACCGGTCTGCGCATTCCATCACAAACAGCCCACCGTCTTTCCGCACAATTATTCCCGAATGCCGGAATTCGTTTTCACTGAACAACAGTGGCGATACGACATCCTGTTCGAGCGCGTCGACCAGCCCGTTCCGGCTGGTCTTGTGAAAAAGGAGAATGTCCCCAGTCCTTGTATCGGCGCGTACGTCGTCGAATTCAACAATCGGGTGGCGCTTGTAGCGCAGTTTCCGCCTCTTGAGCCACCACCCCAGCCCCGCAACTGGAATTCCCACAACCATGAGGCCGGCAACGATCGCCGGTATCATGACCCCCCGGCCTCCGGCGGATTGGCGCGGAGCCACGCCACCGTGTCGGCAATGGTTACCTCCGGCGCGCGCGATGCATATCCGAGATCCGCCTCTGCATTCTGCGAGCGAATGTCCCAGTAATGCATCGTCATCTCGATCACCACCGGATCTGGCAGGGCATGAAACCGGAGCCGGCTCTTTGCGTTCAGCCGGGCCGCATGCCACAGCATTCGCGCCGGCAACCTAGTCCACGATGGTTCAAGCCCGGCCTGCTCCGCGATCATGCCGAAAAAATTCTCGAGTGTAACCTCAGTCCCCGCGAGATGATAAACAGGTTTGGGATCAGCGTGGCGCATCGCGCGCACTATCGCTGTCGCCGCGTCACGGATATCGACGAAATTGAAGTTGCCGTCGAGGATGAAAGGAAGCTTCCGCCGCAACACCTTGAGCACATTCGACGTGGACCGATAGCGATGATCCCCCGGCCCCAGTAGTACCGGCGGTCGGAAGATCACCAGATCGACGCCGAGCTCAGCGGCAAGACGCCGGCTTTCCCTCTCGGCGCGAATCTTGGATGCGTAATAAGGCCAGTTGCCAACAACGTCCTCGCAAAACGGAGCGTCTTCGAAAACACCCTCGCCTGGCCGACTCGAACAGGAAACAGCCCCCGACGTGGAGACAAAAATCAGCCGGCAGTTCTTTTCTGCTGCAAGACGAACCATGCCGAGCGTTCCCTCGACATTCGTGCGCTCCATGTCGTCAACACCAGACCGCGAATGCTTCACTTCTGCAGCGAGATGAAAAATACCGTCGAGGTCAGAAAGCAGGGGATTCCCGCTCCATGTCGCGGTTGCGAACAAGCCGCCGGTGACCACATCGATATCGCCCAGTGATTCCCGCCACTGTTGTGCCTCCCACGCCCCAGCGTCGCGAACCAGCACGACGATGCGAGCATCGGGAACGCACCGGCTCAATGCTTCTATGACGTGACGACCAAGAAAACCGGTTGCGCCAGTGATCAGATACGTCGGCCGGGTTTCCTTCACGACACTACCTTGCCGCCAGATCCGCCGCCTGCCACATGCAGTCGTTCCGGTAGTCGGCAAGATCGCGACGCCCATCCGCCCACTGATAGATCTCGCGCTCGTGAACGAGTATTCCGCGTTCGGTCAGGTCGTCGAGGGCGTCTTCCACATCGCGCAGAAATACTCCGGCAATTCGTCCCACTATCTCATGGGCGCTGAACGCCGCGTCTGCCGGCATTGCCTCCACCTCGTATGCAACCCTCACGTAATCCGCGCAAATGGGCTCGAACAGTGCTTCCACCACTGTATCGGTGAGTTCATCGTCGAACCCCTGATTCTCCGGAAACCAGAATCCGTTGCGACGGATATGGGATGCCACTGCTGCATTCCCCGGTGCCCGCTGCCGCGCGTCGGAGTAGAACAGGTGCATCCATTGGCCCTCATACGTACGCTGAAGCAGCGGAGGCACCTCTTTCTCACCGCCGAGCTTGCTCACGATGACTTCACCGCCTCGTCGTACGATCGCATTGCGGAGCGCGGTCGCATCGATGCCGAACCTGGCGTTGCCGTGGCAGAACGACCGGAGATGGAACGTCGTGACCGCAGTGTGCTGCTGCAGCTCCGCCACAATGCGATGACTCAACACTTTGATATCCGTCTCGGGATCAAGACGCAACGCCGCGCCGCTTCTGATGTGAATGCGGCCCAGCCTGATCTTTCCTCCCATCAGCTTCATGGTCCACCGTGCCAGCGGAGCCAGTCCACCCTTGTGCTTGGCAGTGCCATCGAGCTCGCGCAGAAACCCTTCTTCCTCGGCAATCCGGTCGTAGGTAATCGACAGCGGAAGCACGACCGCCGACTTGCCTGATTGCTGCAACGCCCGCAAAACCCCCCGCTTTGGAGCCAGGAAACGCCGTGACCTGCTTCGCGTGCCTTCAGCATAGAACTCGAGCGAGTGCCCCTCATCGACCAGCTCGGTTATCTGCCTCGTCAGCTCGGGATCGGGCCCTCCTACTCCACGCTTGATGTAAAACGCCCCCGCTGCTTGCAGCAACGGTCCTACCAGCGGTATGTGCGAGAAGTCGTCGCTCGCCGCGACCTTTGGCAGCTTCAACCCAAGCCCGGGGTGTGCGAAACACAACAGCGAAGTGACTAGAAAATCCATGTAGCTCCGGTGGCTGGGCGCCAGCACAACCAGATCGCCATCCTTAACATCGCGCAACGCCGCCCTGATCTCGGCTTCGTTGAACGTGATCTGCGCACCGGCCGCACGGAGTGTCTTGCGCATGAAGTACGCAAATGCCCGCACCGTCGAGTTGCCTTCGGGCTGGCGCATTGCCCATCCCATGTCCATACCATGCATGCGAAGCGGCGCATTCCGGGGATTGCGCTTCAGCAGATGCTCCGAGACGCCGTGCGATATTGTCTCGAGGTACTCATCGAGATCGAACCCTTCGAGCGGCGGAAACGCGGTTCGAAAATCGAAAGTGTTGTGCGCGAAGTAATAAAAAGCGCCATCCAGATAGCCTAGTACGTCGGCCAGCTTGTCCACCTGACTGATCGCCTTTCGGCGCCGGGTCAACCGTGTGGCTACCTTCGCCGCTCCCATCGGAACATGGTGATGCATCAGTTCATGAAAACGAAACGATGCCATGGAATCTCCGACATAGGCCCACTTGGCTTCCTTCGCGTGCGGATGATTCTTGAAATGCAGCTCGTGGGCGTACGCCAGCTTGGACAGCAACCCGCTGTTCGCAAGTCCGGCCACCGCATGTCGCACGACGATCGGCGTCTGAAGTGACGGCTCGAAAGCGCAGGAGATGATACGGGCAGCCACGTCGTCACAAGGCACCACATCCGGTACCGCGTTTGGATCGATGCGCACGACCCGCAAATGGCCTGCGCCAAGCAGCGAAATGAATGCCGCATAGGCAGCCCGACTGTCGATCCACCCCGGAAACGGATACCGCCTGCACGCCGACACGATACTCGGCCTGAGGAGCGTGAGCGGCGTGTCGCCCCGGCGCTTTACGAGGAGCACCTCGGCAATGCACTTCGTCAGGGTGTAGGTGTTCGCGTGCCTCGTCTGCGCCATGAGCGCCTTTTCGTCCGCGTTGCCGGCCCGGATAGTGTCATAGACCTCCTCAGCATCGAACGGCAGCTCGACGAGTTTTTCCTCGATCGGAACGCCGTCGCCCGGGTGTGGTGTGACGTAGGCAGTGGATACATCGACCAGTCGTTTGAGTCCGGGACAGCTCTGCGCGAACTCCAGCACTCCCAGCGCGCCCGTGATGTTGATTAATGTCGCTTCCGCAACCGGGAGATCGAATTTTACCGACGCCGCACAGTGAATTATGTGCGTCAGGTTATCACGAAGCAGTTGAGCGTCTGGCGCAGAGAACCCCAGTCCTTTATCCGTCACGTTCCCGGCAACTGGCTGACAGAAATCGCGCCACCCGGGTTCCAGCAGCGCGAAGCAGGGCGAAGTAGCCACATTCTGGTCGAATCGGTCGGCCGGAGATTTTCTTCTGCGAGAACGGATCAGCAGATAGACACGCTCGATGCCCAGCTCCTCACGCCGCCGCAGGAGTTCCTCGAGCACCACCTTGCCGACGAATCCGGTAACTCCGGTCAGCATCACGCGGGCTCCGGCCGGGGCCGCGGTCATGAGGCCACCAGGGATACTGGTTCATGCACTTCGAGCGGCGACTGGGCGGCGAAAATACCACGAGGATCGAGAGTCGCCTTCATCTGATCCCGCCATTCCATCATGGCCGGCGACATGATGTCGCGCACGAAAGGAAGCCGAAGCTTGCCGACGCCGTGGTGGTGCGAGATGGACCCACCAGCGTCGATGATCTCCTCGCGCGCCTCAGCCTCGATTTCATGATACGCGCCAACCGCATCCGACACGCCTTTCGAATAAAAGGCCATGTAGAAATAGATACAGCATCCCGTGTCATAGACCTGCGTAACCCGGCATGACACGAACGGATGGCCGGGAAGCCTGCGCTTTTCGTGCGCGGCATATATCCGCCGTTTTACCCGGTCGATCAGCTCCTGCGCCTGGCTCCACGGAACGGAGGTCTCGAACGATTCGCCCAGAATGTGATGACGCAGAACGAAATCGCGGATGTAGGCGATACCGAAAGTGAGGAGATATCCACGCCTGCCGTTTTCCGCTCCGCCCTTGAAGCCCTGTTGGCGTTTCGCGAGCTGGTAGATCCGCTTTTCCTGGCGTTCCACCTGTTCGCGGGTGCCTTCGAAGACCAGCGTGACCGCAACCATTTTCTGCGGATCGAACCCGAGCGGGCCGGTAACCATCCATTTTTCCGCTTTGCTCTTGAGGCGCTTCGCGCCACGCGAGGGCGCTTTGAGTACCTGCCCGAACTGGAACTGGAGGTTGTCTACCAAGCGAACACTCGCGGGACGCCGGTCTTCCTGGGCCACGTCATACATGAATGCAATGCCATCTTCGAATGTCTTGAAGATCACCGATCCGTAGCGCTGTTCCTCGGGCAGCGGGAACAGCTTTACCACCGCGGAGGTCACGATTCCCAGTGTTCCTTCGCTGCCTATGATCCACAACTTGGGATCGATGCCGATGCTCTCGCGGGGGACGACGTGCGAGCGCTCGAGCTTTCCGGCCGCCGAGATGACAGTCACATCGAGAACGATGTCTTCGATGTTTCCGTACTGGTTTTTCTTCATCCCGCTGGCGTTCGTCGCGATCCATCCGCCGAGCGTGGAAAACTCTACGCTGTCGGGCTCGTGGCCCATCGAATAGCCGTACCCGGCCAGCTGGGCCTGAATCAGCCGGCCTGGTGCACCCGCCTGAATCTTCGCCATCCGATTAACGGGATCGATCCATTCAATACGGTTCATGCGGCCCATGTCCACTGAAATGATGGGTCGCTCCTCATGAGGGAGGCAGCGCAACGCCTCCGTGACGTTCGTTCCTCCACCGTACGGAATGAGTACCACGTCCGTTTCCGATGCCGCTTCCACCAGCGCGGCTACCTGAGCCTCATCGGCCGGGTAGACTACGTAGTCGGGCACCCTGTCGAAGCCGGTGGTCCGGACCGCGTTGATCTCCGAGACGGTGTGGCCGTGGCCGTGGCGCAGGCGGATCACCGGCTCGGTGGTGACCTGAGCTGCAGGGAGGAAGGACTCGATCCGCTCCAGAAACGCCGGGGCCGGTCTGGACTCGGGAACATAGGGCGGATAACTGCTGGCGGCCGGGTCGAGCACTGAGAAATCGATGCCTACGACCGAGCGGAACCAGGGCAGCAGATCAGGGAGAGTCTGTCCGCTCAGGCCTGGGTATCGGTCTCCTTTGACCGTTATCGCCCCGGACTGGTCGACGGCAAAGGATGTGTCGACGAAGCCCCATTCGGTGGCGCTGATCGCGTCCCCGGGGTTTTCGACGACGGGGGGCGGATAGATTCTGCCCTCGCTGGACGACAGCGCCGTGCGATTTGATCTGTTACGGAACTGTGGCTTCGGCATTCAACTCGTAAGCTATTTGGGTTCGAGGCATATGGCCAGAAAGATCAACCTGCAGGCAATCGCCACTATTTGATGTTGATATCCGGCGTGTTATGATAGGGAAGCCCCCTCTCCCATCCAATGAGAGGGGCTCGATCGTTTAAAGCCGAGGCTTTCTCGCCCCGCTGGCTGATTGTGCTGGCGCGGCCACCCGACTACAACCGAGCCGTTATTCGTGGACTTTCTGGATCAGGTGCTCGCCGACAGGGAGCTCCGCACCGCCCTTGCCGGTGGACTCGATGCGGAACCCACGCCTACCGCCCGCACACTGGGGAACGCCATTGCCGATGCCTTCGGGCCTGGCGCACTGGCTGTCATCCATTATGGCTCGCACGCGCAACGCTCGGACGCGCGCGCCGACAGCGCGCATGATTTCTTCGTGATCGTCGAGCGCTATCACGATGCGTATCTGTCCCTGACAAGTGCGATTGACACTTCGGTCGGCCCGCGAACTGCCGAAGTGCTCGCGCATGTACTGCCGCCCAACATCCACGCCATCAGAGCACCCGATGGGCGGGATGGGCGCAGCAAGTGCGCGGTACTGACTTTGCGCGGCTTGCGGCTGGCCGCGCGGATGGAGACCGCCGACCATTTCACTCAGGGACGCCTGTTCCAGAATGTCCAGCTCCTCTGGGCGAGGGACGATCAAAGCCGGGAGGACGTGAGTTCGGCGCTGGTCGAGATGCGTATCCGGACTTATCAGTGGGGCCAGCCGTTTCTGCCTCAGTCATTCGATGCAGAGACGTACTGCCGGGTACTGCTCGAGACATCGTTTTCCGCGGAGGTAAGGCCGGAGGGTGATGATCGGGTGACGCAGCTGCTCGATGCCCAGCGAGTTGCGCTTCTGCCTGTGTATTCGGCGCTGCTCGATGGCTTGACGCGTCACGGGATCCTCGAACGCGGCAAGGACGGCTATCGGCAGGTGATTTTCCCGCCGCTCGCCGAGCGGCGGCGGCGGCAGCGGTATTTCCGCATTTCGAAGGCGCGGGGGACGGTAAGATGGGCCAAGCACATCGCCCTCTACGATGGCTGGCTCGACTACGTCGTTCAGAAGATTGCCCGGAGGAGCGGGGTGGCCGTCGAGTTGACCGAGCGTGAGCGTCGGTGGCCGTTCATTTTCCTGTGGCCCAAAGCGATCCTTTTCCTACGCACCCGCCCGCAGCAACGCCGAATGAGAAAGTGAGGGCAACCGAGCGGATTGCCCTGCTGCTGGTGGCCGCACTGTTGTTGACGATGCCCGTCTTCGCGGTAGTCGGGCGCGGCCGCTCGATGGACGTCGACGTGGCGCGCCGTCCAACGACGATGATTCTGGGTTTCTGGGTGCGCGACTGGCTGATGTGGGTGATTGGCCCCGTCGAGCGATTCTTTGTAAGGACAAGGGTTTCACCGGATGTCTTCAATTATCTGGGTGTCGTCTTCGGTGCGGCGGCGGGCTTTGCCTTTGTGTTCGGTGAGCTGGCACTCGGCGGCTGGATGGTGCTTCTGGGGGGAGCCTCGGACATTTTCGACGGACGGATAGCCCGGGCGCGCGGGATCGCGAATGAGCGTGGGGCGTTTCTGGACTCGACGCTCGACAGGTTCGCTGAGACTTTCGCCTTTGCCGGGCTAGCGATTTTCTATGATGGCCAGAGGTGGGCGACGGCTGCCGTCGCGCTCGCACTCGGAGCGTCGCTGCTCGTGAGTTATACCCGGGCGCGGGGTGAGGCGTTGGGGGTGTTGTGCCGCGGAGGGGTGATGCAGCGGGCGGAGCGGCTGGTGTTACTGGCGTTGGCCGCGCTTGCCGATGCCCCGGTCGCTGGGTGGATGGGGTGGGCGCCCGGGACGCTGCTGGGTTGGACGGTTGCCGTGATTGCTGCGGGTGCGATGGGAACTGCTATCTATAGAACTGCGAGTATCTCAAACCAGTTAGGCGAGCGCTAGAACGTGAAACCTCCTCTCCCGCCGCCTTCTCGGTCAGCGCGGGCTCCAGCCATACGACTTTCTCTATGGATGGCGTGCCTGCTCGCTGGCTGTTCGCTATTTTCGACGGCCCCCGATCTTTCCATTGCCCAAGGTACCTACGACCTCGAGTCAGTCGATGGCACTGCTCTCCCGCTTGCAATCGAAGGAGGGAATTGTCCGCGTGAGATTTACCAGGGTGAAATGGTACTTTTCTCCGGCGGGCCAGACTCACACGATCCGCTCTATTCGGTGCGCGTTTTGCTTCGGCTGCGCTGTGATCCAAACCGGCTCCTCTTTATCGATGACCGACGATTAGTGGAGGACTTCGGCGAGTGGACAGCAAGAGGTAGGCGCGTCGAGTTCACGTCTAACAAAGGATTCGGAGAGTTCACCGTTCCCATTGAATCGCCGCCCGATTCGCCGTCCGGTGTGATGCTTACGCTTCGATTCGGTGGCAGAATGTACACTTTCCGCCGCACCTGACTTTCGAAAAAGTACAGACGTTCGTATCGATGCGGCAAAGCTGCTAGTCGCACAATTGTGCTACTAAATCGCGTGGGCAGGTTGCGGGTCGGTTACATGTGACAGTCAGCGGGGTGCCCTATCCCGAAGAGGATTGGTCAGATTCGGTAGTCATAATCCTCCGCTGGTGGGCAGAAGCCGTCCTAAGAGTCTTGAGAGGAGAAAGCAAAGCGCGACACTTCGATTCATGGAAGGCCTGAGTACGCGCTGCGGGTTGAAGTGGTTGCTCCCTGACCAATGTCGAGTTCAGCCTACTCAACTTCCCCCAGGGTTTCCCATCCTCGGGAAACGGTAGTATGCGGCGCGACTCTGCGTCGTGCGGTAATCGAGGCTGCCGCAGTAACGCTCGCGGCTTGTAGCGAGTGGATGTGGTGGTCTCCTGACATCGATCAACTGATCTTCGTGCGCGAGAAGTTAGTGTCGTTAAAAGGCAAATAATACGGCCGCAATGCGAGAGTGCAGCGGTATGCGATGTGATCGTGCACACGAACGCTCGCGTTTCGACTCGCTGCGCGTGTGGCGCGGCGCTAAAGCGACGACGGTGGCTACACCGTGAGTGTCCCAAGCCTGCCCGGCTGCATCAGTGAGGGTGAGACGCGGGAGGACGCGCTCGCCAATATCCGCGAAGCGATCGAGCCCTATCTCGAACCGGTCGACGATGACACGGCGGGCCGGGGCACGGCGGAGCTGGTGGAAATCGCGGTCTGACGAAAGTCCCCAGCGTTTCCTACGATCGGGTCATCCGCGCGCTGTAGCGCGCCGGCTGGGTCGTCCGCGATCTATTTGTGCACCAGCGCCCTGTACTTGATCCGATGGGGCTGGTCAGCATCGATCCCCTTCCGTCGCTTCAGATCTTCCTTGTAGGCCTGGTAATTCCCCTCGAACCACACGACCTCGCTCTCCCCTTCGAACGCGAGGATATGCGTTGCGATCCGGTCCAGAAACCACCGGTCGTGCGAGATTACCACCGCACACCCTGAGAAATCGAGCAGCGCATCTTCGAGAGCGCGAAGCGTATCGACGTCCAGATCGTTGGTCGGTTCATCGAGCAGCAGCAGGTTGCCGCCGCTCTTCAACAGCTTGGCGAGATGCAACCGGTTCCTCTCACCGCCCGAAAGATTCGCAACTTTTTTCTGCTGATCAGCGCCCTTGAAGTTGAAGCTCGATAGATACCCGCGCGCGTTGACCTCGCGCTTGCCCACCTGAATCACATCCGACCCGCCGCTCACCTCTGCGTAAACGGTCTTGCTGCCGTCGAGCTCGCGGCCCTGATCCACGTACGCAAGCTGAACAGTGTCGCCAACTTTCAGTGACCCGCTATCTGGCGTCTCTTCACCTACAATCATTCTGAAGAGCGTAGTCTTCCCGGCGCCGTTGGGGCCGATCACGCCAACGATTCCGCCGCGCGGCAACGCGAACGACAGGTTGTCGAACAACACCTTGTCGCCATATGCCTTGGCCACCTTGTCGGCGATCACCACGTCGTTCCCAAGCCGCGGTGCCGGCGGTATCACAATCTCGTTTTGCGCAATCTTCTCTTCCTGTTTCTCGCTCGCCAGATCCTCGTAGTGCTGCAACCGCGCCTTGTTCTTTGCCTGCCGGGCGCGAGGTGCCATGCGCACCCATTCAAGCTCGTTCTGGAGTGTCCGCTGCTTTGCACTCGCCTGCTTCTCCTCGGTCGCGAGCCGGGCACGTTTTTGCTCGAGCCACGATGTGTAATTCCCTTCATATGGAATGCCCGCGCCCCGGTCGAGCTCCAGAATCCAGCCCGCGACGTTGTCGAGGAAATACCGGTCGTGAGTCACTGCCACCACCGTCCCCGGAAACTCGGCCAGATACCGCTCGAGCCAGGCGACACTCTCAGCGTCGAGGTGATTGGTGGGCTCGTCGAGCAACAACATGTCCGGCTCTTCCAGGAGTGTTCGACAGAGAGCTACACGCCGCTTCTCTCCGCCTGAGAGATTCTCGATCTCGGCATCCGCAGGCGGCAGCCGCAGCGCGTCCATCGCAATCTCGATCTTGCGGTCGAGCTCCCACAGATTCGCGGCGTCGATCTTCTCCTGCACCTTGCCCTGCTGGTCGAGGAGCTTCTCCATTTCGGCGTCACTCATCGGATCCGCGAATTTCATCGAGATCTCCTCGAATTTCCTGAGCAGATCGCGCTGCGGTCTGACCGCGTCTTCGACATTCTCCTGGACGTTTTTGGTCGCATCGAGCTCGGGCACCTGCGACAGAAACCCGATCCGGGTGCCCGCGTGAGGCCATGCCTCTCCCTGAAAATCCTGGTCCACTCCCGCCATGATCTTCAATAGCGTGGATTTGCCGGCCCCGTTGCCACCCAGCACGCCAATCTTCGCACCCGGATAAAAAGACAGCCAGATCCCGCGCAGAATCTCCCGCGATGGCGGAACGACTTTGCGAAGATCCTTCATTACGTAGATGAATTGCGGTGCCACGGTAATCTCTTGAAGAACGTATGGTTGTGCCGCGACAGGCGAGTACGGCTCTCCAAAGATACAACGACAGGCTCAACGCCTGCGGTGCAGCTCGCCAAGCTGGAATCGCAATAAGTTATGGTTCACTGAATCCCGGTACCACTACATCTCGTCATGACACTACAGGCAAAATGACTGAACCAGGAAAATCGATGACATCACCAGGCGGCACCGGTCCACGCACCGAAGAGCATAAAGTCACCGGCAAACATCTTCTCGCAAGCGTCAAGAAGCTGATTCACGAGGGGAACGTCCGAAAAATCATCATCAAGAGCGACGAGGGCCGCAGCCTTCTCGAGATTCCCCTAACCATGGGGATCGGCGCGGCGGTCTTTCTTCCAGTGTTCGCGGCGGTGGGCGCGATCGCCGCGCTGGCTTCGAACTACACAATCGTCGTCGAGAGAGACGCGTGATGTGAGTGCGCGGTCTCGGTTCCTACCGAGCCCGCGTGACTTGTTCCTTTTCTCTGAGGAACGCTTCGAACGACGGTGTACCTCGAAGCGCGCGAAGCTTGGACACCGCCGCCAGACCGCGGCGAGTCCAGCCACTTTCATTCAATAGTACTCTCAGCTCGCGCACGGCAGCTTCAGACTGCCCCGCGTTGGCAAGAATGCCAGCGACAATGCGACGATCGATCTCGGGCACTCCTTTCTCGTTCACCTCACCGGCTGCGATCGCCACGGCCTTCACACGTGCCAGCTCCCGCGCTGCATCGGCGTGGCGGCCTGTGGCCGAATACGCGTACGCGAGATAAATCCTGAGATACGACTCGCCCGGCCCCGACAAGCTCCTGCCTTCCATTTTTCCGATTATCGAGTCGTAGTAGACTCGCGCCCGCTCGTGTTCTCCACGCCCGACGAACAGATCGGCCTTGTTGTCGTAATACGTGGAGATGCTGTCTGAGAGAGCTTCAATCCTCAGTTGGTCCGGGGTCATGCCCGCGAATCGAAGGCCCATGTCTCCGCCGGCATATACCATGAAAGTCAGGAGCATATTGCTCGGGGCCGGGATGTACCGGAACGCCTCGTCGATCGCTCGCCGGATCGCGAGGGAATCGCCGGTGCTCCGGCCAACACTGGCAAGGAGTCGCCAGCCGCGCTCATCAGTTGGATCGATCGAGATGAGCGTACGCGCATGTTGAGCTACCCGGACCCAGTCCCGATCCAGAGTAGCCATGTCAGCAGCAGCAGCAACAACGGGTGGAAAGCGGGGATTGAGCTTCAATGCGCTCGCCATCACGGCGCGGCCACTGTCTCGCTGATTTACATCCCACAGATCCCACGCATACGCAATGAAAAGCTCGGGACTGACAATTCCTGATTTGATCGCGTCGCTGATGATCATTCGCGCACGTGGCCGGTCGCCGCTGTAGTACGCCATGCCCGAGCGAACGCTCACAACCATCGGATCGCGAGGATCGAGCGACTCGGCGCGCCTGGCCGCCCGCAGGGTTCGATTCAGCGATAAAGTGTCGCCGGGCACGGCCACGGCACGGCGATGGCTTGCGAAGACGAGTACCGCCCATGCCTGAGCAAAATCTGGATCGAGAGCCACCGCCCGCTGAAGCTCGGAGATCGACTGATCAATACTCCTCACCGATTCCGCCGATCTGTCGAGCGCGTCCAATATCGATTTACCACGCAAATAAGCGTCGTAGGCCTCGGTACTCTGAGTCGGCCGCTCCGCAAGCTCGCGCCGATCGTCGGCGCCCAACGCGAGCTGGAGCGCGTTGGCTACTTTCGACGCAATCTCGGTCTGCGCCGAGAACGGATCGTCGGACGAGACAACTAGCGGATCACCCGCCCACTTCGTGGTCGCGTCGCTGGCGTTGACAAGTGTCGGCATCACCTGTGCCCGCCACCCGCCGGCAGAGTTTCGTGCCCAGCGCACGACACCTCCAAGCACGTACTGAACGCCCAGCTCCGCTCCGATCTGCTTCACGGGTTTGGTGGTCTTCTTGTACTGCTGCGTGCTCCTTCGATCGATTACACTGACCCCGGCAAGCCCGGCGAGCTTGCCATTCACCGCGTCGCTGAGCCCATCGACGAAATATTCCTGCTCGGCCGGCCCCTGATTCTCGAATGGGAGCACCGCCAGAGTTACCAGCCCCGCGGGGCGGGGCGTTCCGCGTGCACTCCACACGCCGAACGCGACGCCGCCGATGACCACCGCGAGAGCGACGATCGCGGGAATCCGCCATAGCTTGCTCTTCGCTACCGGAATCGCAGCGGCCACACCGCCGTTGCCACTCGTTGCTGCACCCAGTTGCGTGACCAGCTCGCCTGCCGACTGGGGCCGCGAGTCGGGGTTTTTCTCGAGACACCGCATTATCAGTGCGCTAATCGGAACTGGGACATCCGGGCTTGCGCTGCCGAGTTGCGCCGGGGTCTCCGCGAGATGGGCCGCAAGGAGCTGCTGAGGAGTTTTCCTCCCCTTGAACGGATGCTTGCCGGCGAGCAGCTCGTACGCCAGCACGCCCCACGAGTAGATGTCGGACCTTTGATCGACGTCTGGATCAGCCGCGGCCTGTTCCGGAGACATGTACGCTGGAGTTCCTATCGATGTCCCGACTGTGGTCAGGGTTCCGCCCGGAGCTTCTGTTTTCGAGGCGGAAATTGCCTTTGCGATTCCGAAGTCGACGACGACCGCGCTTCCGCTCGACATCAACACGTTTTCTGGCTTGATATCGCGGTGGATTACGCCTTCCCCGTGCGCGTACCTGAGAGCCTTCGCTACATCCGTGATCACCGCGAGCGCGTCGTCGCGGGAGAGCTTGCCGGGGCCCATGCTCGCCCGCAGCGACTCCCCGCGTACGAACGGCATCGTATAATATGGGAGCCCATTCATTATCCCTGCGCTTAGCACCGGCAGTACGTGCGGGTGCTGCAGCGCAGCCGCCAGCTTGATTTCGCGGGTAAACCGGTCCGCAGACAATCCCGCCGAGAGCTCCGGCGACAGCACTTTAACAACGATGTCGCGGCCGAGCGCTTCGTCACGCGCCAGGAATACGCGACTCATTCCGCCGCCACCCAGCTCGCGCTGAACGGTGTAGGCGGAGCCGAGCGAAGCCTGCAGCTGGTCACGAAACGTCGTCAAGCGTCGAATTACCGGAGTGAAGGGGCGGCTCAATATAGAACAGTATCGAGGACTTCACACAGATCACCGCGCACGGCCCAACCGTTGCCGCACTCATCGGCATGCCAGTTGAGATTCTATCCCGATGGGGCTTGAATTGAGCATGCAGAACACCCCTTCAATCCCTTCCCTCCTGAATCTCCGCGGCAGGCGGGCGCTGGTTACCGGTGGCTCGCGGGGAATCGGCGCCGCCACGGTGAGAATGCTGGCCGAGGCGGGTGCTGACGTCGTCGTCGGTTATCGCAATCGCGCCGCGGATGCGGATGCGGTGGTCGCTCAGGCTCTGGCCGCCGGGTCACGTGCGTTCGCATTTGCGGCAGATATCTCTACCGCGGCTGGCGCGCAATCGCTCGTCGATACAGCCGTAAACCGGCTTGGCGGACTCGACATCTTCGTTGCCAACGCCGGTATCTGGCCGCCCGAGGATGTTTCGCTCGCGGAAATGTCAGCGGAACAATGGCATCGCACTGTTCGCGAAAACCTCGACTCTGTTTTCTACACCACGCAGGCGGTCTGCCGCACAATCACCGACAACGGACGCATTGTGCTCGTCTCGAGTACCGCCGGACAACGCGGTGAAGCCTGTCACGCAGACTACGCCGCCAGTAAAGGTGCTGTGATATCCATCACCAAGTCGCTGGCAGTGGAGCTTGGTCCCCGTGGCATTACCGTCAATTCCGTAGCCCCCGGCTGGGTAGACACCGAAATGGTACGAACCGCCCTTGCTGAAGCCGGGGTCGACCGGGTCTCCGCTTCCATTCCCCTGCGCCGGATTGCATCGGCCGAAGACGTGGCCGGGCCGATAGTATTCCTGTGTTCGACTCTCGCGCGGCATATCACCGGCGAGATTCTCAACGTCAATGGAGGAAGCGTGCTCTGCGGGTAACGCCGCCATCGCGGCGGAACCTTTGAGCTCGCTGAACTCAGCCTCGTGGCCCGCAATTCGCAGTGTCGGCTCGCATGTTCTGCAATCAGGCATTCATGTGTATGTGTCGTTATCAACCATCCTCCATTTCGGGAGCGCTGGACGACACTGAGTGCATGTAAGAGCATGAAGTAGATTCAGCAGAGCGAAAGCTCTTCAACGCCACTACGGCCGCGACTCCCAGGGAGCGCGGCTTTTTTGTTTCCCCATTCACCACTCATGGACAGATGACAAGGCAATCCAGCCAACCGATCGCAATATTCTACGAACACCCCGAATGGTTCCGTCCGCTCTTTGCCGAGCTCGATGTGCGGAATGTTTCGTACGTGAAGCTCGACGCAAATGCTCACACCTACGACCCTCGTGAGCGCGACGTACCCTATTCGCTGGTGTTCAACCGCGTAAGTCCGTCAGCGTATCTGCGACACGGAACCCAGTCGACATTCTACACGCTTAACTGGCTCCGTCATCTCGAACGATGCGGTGTCAGCGTCGTCAACGGTTCCGCCGTTCACACCATGGAGACTTCGAAAGCGCTCCAGATCGAAATTCTCGAGGAGCTGGGCCTCCCCTATCCGCGCACGCGAATAATCAACAATGCTGAAGTCGCCGTGGAAGCGGCAGCCGGCATGCGGTACCCGGTGCTGGTAAAGGCGAATATCGGCGGGAGCGGAGCGGGAATCACGCGCTTTAATTCACCCGACGAGCTGGCGGCGGCGGCGGTCGCGGGGTTGCTCGACTTCGGCATTGACCACACTGCTCTGGTTCAGGAATCGGTGCCATACACCGGAGGGCATATCACGCGGGTAGAGGTGCTGGGTGGAAAATTCCTCTACGCCATCAACGTCTACCCCGGGGATGACCCGTTCAACCTTTGCCCCGCCGATGCCTGCCAGACAACCACCGGTCAGACGCTCACCCGGTCGGCCTGCGCGCTCGATGCCCCGAAGAACGGGATGAGAGTCGAGGCATTCACGCCCCCGCGTCACATCATCGACTCGGTGGAGCGAATCGCGAAGCGAGCTGGCCTTGACGTCGGAGGAATCGAATACATGATCGACGACCGCGACGGCCAGCATTATTTCTACGACATCAACGCTCTCTCCAACTTCGTCGCCGATGGGCCGAATGTCATTGGATTTGATCCATTCCAGCGGCTCGCTGATTACCTCATTGCTCGTGCGGGCCTCGACGCACCGAATCGGAAGACAGCAGAGACATTCGCGACCGCCGGAGCCGACCGATGAGATATGGCTACTGGCTCCCCGTGTTTGGAGGATGGCTGCGGAACGTTCCCGACGAGGGAATGGAAGCCACCTGGGCTGAAGTGAAACGCATCGCGCAACGGAGCGAGCAGATCGGATTCGACATCACTCTCATCGCCGAGTTGTTCCTCAATGACATCAAGGGTATCGATGCGCCATCGCTCGACGCCTGGACCACTGCTGCAGCGCTCGCCGCCGTGACCGAGCGACTGGAGCTGATGGTCGCCGTGCGACCGACCTTTCACGATCCCGCGATTCTCGCCAAACAGGCTGCTAACATTGATCGCATTTCCAACGGACGCCTGGCGCTGAATGTTGTCTCATCATGGTGGGCAGATGAAGCCAGACGGTATGGCATTCATTTCGAGGAGCACGACGACAGGTACGCCCGCACCGCGGAGTGGCTCGAGGTAGTCAACGGCGCGTGGACGCAGCCGCGATTCAGCTTCGACGGGCGATACTACAAGGTAGATGAAACGGTCCTCGAGCCCAAGCCGGTCCGGAAACCGCGTCCGCCGATCTACGCGGGCGGCGAATCTGAAGCCGCCAAGAAGCTCATCACGCGCGCATGCGATGCATACGTCACCCACGGCGATCCGGTTGAGCGGGTCGCACCCAAGGTGCGTGACATCCAGGCGCGGCGGGAGGCGGCGGGACTCGACCCGATGCTTTACGGCATGGCGGCCTACGCGATTGTGCGAAACACTGAAGCAGAGGCGCAGCGCGAGCTCGAACGAATCACCAACGTCCAGCCCGGTTCGGCAGGTTATGGCAATTATCAGGATTGGATAGCACACACCCGCCTCGAGCAGCAGATAAGCCTCGAAGACTACTCGGTCTCGAACCGTGGCCTGCGAGCTGGCCTGGTCGGAACGCCGGAGCAGGTTGCCGATACGATTCGTAAGCTGGAGGACGCGGGAGTTGGAATGTTGCTGCTGCAGTTCAGCCCGCAACTGGAGGAGATGGAGCGATTCGCTGAGACCGTATTGCCTTACCTGGAACACAGCCTGGTGTAGGGAGTTCGGCGCAGAGGCGTCCCCCGCGACCAGCGAAGGATCAGCCTCGCGCCTCGTTCATGCCATAGCTCCCGACCATCCGCTCGACCGCTCCGGCTACGATGTTGGACGGCAGTGAATGAATTTCATTCCCGTCCCAGAAAACGATTTCGCCGGGAATGTCGTAGGGGGCATACGGGTGGTGATCGCGTTTGAGGAGTACTACAGCCGGTTTGTTGAATGCCGACGCCGCATGTGAGATGCTCGTGTCTGGAGTAAACACCATATCCGATGTGCCTACCAACGCCAGCGCATCGCGTAGTCCGGGAGTGGGCATCGCCAGACCGCCAACTGCACTCGCCACACGGTCGACACTTTGCCACTCCGAAGGGAGTCCAATGACTCCAATCGCCATCCTGACGGACACCGCCCGGATGCGGCTCAACACTTGGATGAACTTCTCGTCCTGCCACCGTCGCTTTGGCTCCGACGCGGACAGGTTGACGAGCAATCGCTTTCGGGGTTGTCCTTCCAGCCCTGCAGCCTCTCCCCGCCACGCCTGTTCCGCGACCGAGACTTCCTCGCCCGCCAGAAAAATCTCCGGCCGCCAATCCACCGCGTTGGCATCTACGCCAAAAGGTACGGCCAGTGCTTTGGATCCCTCGATGTAGGACGTGGCCCTGTCGTATGCGCGAACCCGCACATTGTAGATGAGATCGTTGTTGCCGCCACCGACACCTACCCGAAAGCGCGCCCGCGCCGCGAGCATCAGCAAGGGTGTCGACGTGAAAACCGGGGGATTGTTGATTCGGCCATCGACGACGACATCGTATTTCGCCGCGCGCAGCTCACGGCCAACCGCTGCGTAGCTTTTCCACGATCGCCGATCGAGTGTGAATACCCTGTCAACGTATGGGTTCCCATACAATATAGGAGCGGTCGATGGATTCGCCAGAACATCCACTTTCCCTTTCGCCAGCGCACCTGCCAGCACACGGATGATGCCGGTGGCCATGATCATGTCGCCGATCCGCTCATACCTGACGAAAAGCGTACGGTACTCACTTCCATCCCATTCCGGTGGAACGACAAGCGGTCCGGGCAGTGCCCGCCCTATGGCGCGCATCCACGACGCGCGCCAGGCCTTCTCAATAGCCGTCAGGCTCACCGGTCAGCACCAGTTCAAGAAGCTTCTTCGACGGCTGGGGATCGAGGGTCTGATAAACGGTGATTCGATCGATCGTCACTGGTTCGTGCACCCTCAACGCCAGCAGTTCCCTGGCACTTTCCGGCGTCAGCGTCGGATACAGGCTGAGTGTACAATGGGGGCTGAAGGTGAATCGCGCCCGCTCAAACTTCAGACCGCACGTCGCAATCCGGTCGTGGAATATTCTCAGCGCACCGTGCGGGTCGAGCGGCAACACCACGATCTCGGTCTGCATGAACCGGATTGGCGGTCCGAACCGCAACGTGAGAGGGGCAGTGCTCGACGTGACAGCGCTCAGCTTGTCCTTCAAGTCTACGTCTGCGACGGAAGCCGGAATGGGTCCCACTCCTGACGAACCAGCGATAGTTACGTGCGGTGGCTTGTACCTGGCCAGCTTCGGGTCGTATTTCACATTGATCTCACGGATCCTGTCGCCCGCCCGGCCGCCTATCTCCGCCAGCACGAAAATTCCGTTAACCTGCACCAGTTACCTGTTGATGACCGAGAGATGGGGCAGCCATCCGCCGGTATCCGGCAGCTCGATCCCTGCCCTGAGAAAGGTCTTGTCGAGCCTATTCCCCGGATGTGAATGCTGGTACCGGAACACCTTGATCCCGGTAAGTGTCCCGATCGCCGCGCCGGCAATGACGTCACTCGCCCAGTGCTCGTTGTTATACATCCTCGACACTCCCGCCAGCGTCGCGCCTCCATACATGATTGGCCCTACCACCCACCGGGAGCCAGATCGCCATCGAAGCGTTTCGCTCGAGACAATCGAAGCGAACGCGAACGCGATTGTGGTATGACCGGACGGAAACGATCTGTAGTCGTCATTGCCAAGACCGCGGAACAGCCCGAAATCTGTCGAGTTCTGAACGTCCACTTTGGGCCTCGCCCGCCCGGCAACTGTCTTGATCGCACCGGTCACTGCGCTCGCGAGAACGATGGCTTCGACACTGTGAAGGCCCAGATCGACAACGCGTCGTTGGCCGTCAATACGGCCGATCGCATAAATGCCTGCGCTGGCAACGAGCGCGCCCGGATGGCCGAAAATTCGGAAGCCGGTCGCAGCGGTTCGCAATAATGCGCTTGACTGCCGCGTGGGCTCCTGCAGCTGACGGGCGATATACTTGTCGACCGGGGCCGCCGCTGCTGCGCCGAGCGCGAACGCGCCCAGCACGAATGCATCACGGCCCGTGAACAGCGGCGTGTTCGCATCGAGCGTGTCGGCCGTCTGCGCCCCAAGTGGGACGCTGATCATCAAACACAGGAAGGTGATCCGAAACATCGTGTTGATCTTCGCTGAATCCCCCTTGCCGCGCAAACCCGATTGGGACATATCCAGACAATGCTGAATATCGACCTTTCCGGCCGCCGGGCACTTATCGCGGGAGTAGCCGACGACGGCGGCTTTGGTTTCGCCATCGCGAAAGCTCTTGCCGAAGCGGGCGCCACTGTGGCCGTTGCCACGTGGCCCCCCGCGTTGAACATTTTCACCAACTTGCTCGAGCGCGGCAAAATGGACGAGTCGCGCAGCATGTCCGATGGCAGCATGTTGCAGTTCGAGAAGATTTATCCGCTCGACGCCGCGTTCGACTCGCTGGCCGACGCGCCTGAAGATGTCCGCGCCAACAAGCGGTACCGCGACACTGGTGACTTCTCCATCGAAGGTCTGACCAATCGCATTCGATCTGATTTTGGCGATCGCTCGCTGGATATCGTCGTTCATTCCCTTGCCAACGGACCCGAGGTAAAGAAGCCTCTGCTGGAGACCAGTCGGACGGGCTACCTCACCGCCGTAGGAGTGAGCGCCTATTCTCTCGTCGCAATGGTGAGCCGGCTCGGTCCGCTGATGCGAACCGGCGGCTCAGTCCTTTCACTCACCTACATTGCGAGCGAGCGCGTCATTCCCGGGTACGGCGGCGGCATGTCGTCGGCAAAGGCCGCACTTGAAAGCGACACCCGGACTCTTGCCTTCGAAGCCGGCCGAAAGTACGGCCTGCGCGTCAATACCATCTCGGCCGGACCTTTCGCATCACGCGCTGCGAGTGCGATCGGAATCATCGACAAAATGGTGGAATATTGCGCGGCCAATTCCCCGCTCCCGGACGCAGTTACCGCCGAAGAAGTGGGCTCGACTGCCGCGTTTCTCTCGAGCCCCCTTGCCAGCGGTATCACCGGTACGACCATTTATGTCGACAAGGGGTACCACTCGATGGGAATGGCTGTCGCCGCCCCTGGCGACACTCACAAAACTGCATAGTACACGGACTCATCCACTGACGGCGTTCCGATTCTTTTTCGTCGCCTGCGCTCTCATGGTCACTGTGCAGGGGTGTTTTCTGCGCCCCCGGCAGGCGCCTGCTCCTGCGGTGCGAAGAAGTCCCGCCCAGCTTCGAGCGGATAGTCTCGACAAGGCAAACGCAGCCGCTGGTCTCAAGCCATACTCTACGGTCATCACACCCGCAGCCGTATCGCGCACCGGGCTTTTCAACACCCACCGGTTGGGTGACACTCTTTACTTCGCCATTCCGCCTCGTGAGCTGAACAAGGACATGCTGCTCGTCGGCCGTTTTGCGCGGACGGGCGGCGGCTACAGTTATGGAGGCGACGGATTTACCGAGCGTGTTCTGAGATGGGAAAAGCAGGGCCATCGGATACTTCTCAGAAGCGTGACTTTCGAGATCACCGCCGACTCGACATTGCCCGTTTATCGTGCCGTTCGACAGGCCAGTTACCCGCCCGTCGTCGCCATTTTTCAGATCGAGGCATACGGCCCTGACAGCTCAGCGGTAATCGATGTCACGCGCCTCTACACAACCAGCATTCCGGAATTTGTCGGCGCGCGCGGTTCACTCGACGAAAAGCGCTCGTTCATCGAAAAGGTCGCGGCCTTTCCGAACAACATCGAAGTGGAAGCCACCCAGACCGCGACACCCGACAATCCCCCCGATTCACAGCGCGGCCTCGGTCCAATCCCCGCCACGAGCGTTGTCGCGCACTGGAGCATGATCCGTCTCCCCGAACGCCCAATGCTGCCCAGATTGGCGGATAAACGCGTTGGATTCTTCTCCGTCCGACAGACCGATTTTGGAAGGGACGAGCATCGTTCCGTCGAGCGATCGTACATAACGCGATGGCGGCTGGAAAAACGGTTTCCCGATTCAGCAATGTCGCATCCGGTGCGGCCGATTGTGTATTACGTCGATCCGGCCACCCCGAAACAGTGGATTCCATGGATCAAAAAAGGTATCGAGGACTGGCAGCCGGCTTTCGAGGCCGCCGGCTTCCGCCGCGCGATCATCGCCCGCGAAGCTCCGACTCCAATCGAAGATCCGGACTGGTCTCCAGACGATGTCCGGCACACGGTAATTCGATGGCTGCCTTCCACAACGGAGAATGCACAAGGTCCGCACGTACACGATCCGCGGACAGGCGAGATCCTGAATGGTTCAGCACGGATTTTTCACAACGTCATGAACCTCGCGCGAAGCTGGTATTTCACGCAGGTATCGCCGCTCGATCCCCGCGCTCGGAAGCTGCCGTTCCCGGATGAATTGATGGGCCGTCTGGTGCAGTACATCGTCGCTCACGAAGTCGGTCACACGCTTGGCTTTCAACACAACATGAAGGCCAGCTCCACCTACCCCGCCGACAGTGTACGTAGCGCATCGTTCGTGCGACGCATGGGGCACACGCCGACGCTGATGGACTACTCACGCTTCAATTACGTAGCACAACCAGAGGATCGGATTGCCATCGGTGATCTCATTCCACGCATCGGTCCGTACGATCTTTTTGCCACCAGGTGGGGCTACTCACAGATCAGGGGCGTGACCACTCCGGACAGCGAGAAGCCAACGCTCGACGGCTGGGCCGAGGAACAAACGACGACACCATGGCTGCGCTTCTCGACGTCGGGCGATCGCGACGCTGACCCCGGCGATGCAATCGAAGCCGTCGGCGACGCAGATCCGGTCAAGTCCACCGGTTACGGACTGCGAAACATCAGGCGCGTAATGCCGATCCTCATGTCGGCGACGTTGCGCAAAGGAGAGGACAACTCCGAGTTGGCTCAACTGTATGAACGGCTGCTCGATCAGTGGAGCAACGAGATGGAGCACGTGGTAAGTGTCGTTGGTGGGTCCAATTCTCAGGAAAAATACGGCGGACAACCCGGACCCCGTTTCACGCCGCTGTCCCGCGCACGGCAGAAGGAGGCCGTCAGATTCATCGGTGAGAACGCATTTCAGACTCCGGCCTATTTTGTCGACACGGAGATACTCAGACGCATCGAGCCGGAAGGTACGCTTCGGAGAATAGGGTCTGCGCAGTCGCGAGTTCTCACTGCATTGCTCGACAACGAGCGCCTCAATCGTCTCGCCGAATATGCGGCCCTCTCCCCCGCCGGCGGCGACTTCTATCCCCTTGGCGAAATGCTCGCCGACGTGCGTCGTGGTATCTGGGGAGAGCTCGGTGATGAAAAAGTCAGGATCGATGCCTTTCGGCGGTCGATCCAGCGGGCGTACCTCATGCAGACGGATGGCAAAATAAATCCATCACCGGCAGTGATCATCACGCCTGATGGACCGCCGTCGCGAAGAGCGCAGACCCGGGGATCGGTTGGGCCCAATAGTGATGTCCGCGCGTTGATGCGGGGAGAGCTCATGGAGCTCGAGAACGCGCTGCAATCCGCGCTCGCCCGAACGACGGACAGAACCACCCGCCTTCACATTTCCGACGCCCGGAACGAGATACGAAAGATCCTCGACCCCGAACGGTAGTTCTCGCGCTGTTCACTGATTCCGGCTCTACCGCCGCCTGGAACGCGCGGCAGTGCCGTGCTGCATCGTTCATGAGCTCATCTCGAGCGTCTCTGCTCGATAATTCGGGTTTTCCATCCTTCGAGTTGCTCCCGCGGAAGATCAGCGGTGAGCTTGTAATGTGTGCCGGTGACAGGGTCCATCCATGAAATCGTGTTGGTCAGGGGGACACTCCTTAAGCGCCGCTCAGGAGCCGGGGCGGGTGCAATTGGCGCTGCTGGCGGCACGTCGAACCGTGCTGGTGGTGCGTTCACCCTGCCACCTGCCGCCCTGCCTTTCAGTACAGACTGTCGGCTGAGATCGGTTTGGTCAGTCTCTGTCAGGGTAATGTCAGCGCCGGCCGGTGTTCTGTACACAATGGTTCGTGTGTTCTGGGCGGTATCCGCCCTTACTGTCTTCAACGAGCCATCAAGACTGGCGTCCCTCATCGCGGTGCTGGCAGTCGCCGTCGTCGCTCCCGAAAAATCAGCCTCATTTGTCACGGCTCTCTTGTCGCGTGTGATTGGCGCTGCCCCATATGCCATGGCTTTTGTGTCCCGCGCCATCGAGGCTGCCTCGGGCAGTGCCGCGCTACGGGTCCGCGCGGACTCCTGCGGAGGTGAAGCGACGACCACGTTCGGTGTTCCACGCTGAACGGCCTTGGTCCGAAGAGTTGGGTCTCGACCTGTACTCGCTTCGAGCCGGGGAGTCGAGATTGCTGCCGGTGCAGGAGCATCCAATGCTGTCCCCGGTTGCGCAACGGCTGCCGAATCCAGCGCTGGTGCCGAGCTCAGATCAGCTGTTGACTCCAATGCAGCCTGTGCTTTCGGCTGCATGATCTTCGACGACACATCTCTCCTTGTCATAAACAGAGTTGCGCCCGCCATCAGCATCATTGCTGCAGCGACACGCAGGTCATTGCGCGCGTACCAGACTCGGGCTGTTGGAGAGGACACCGGGATCACGCCTCCTGGCACGTCGTCGAGTGACAACAGTATTCGCGACGACGCCGCCACCAGACCCCGCGCTTCAGCTATCGCCGCCGAACATTGCTCACACTGAGCTGAATGCGCTTCGAAAGTAGCTGCTTCTTCAACCGTCAACGCCCCGTCGAGCCAGGCGTGAATCGTTCCTTCGTCAGGATGCTGCATTCTTCTCCCTCAGTTCGCGCTCTTTCTGAAGCGATTCATAGCTTTCGACCAGGCGCCGGCGCGCGCGCGACAACGTAGTTCCCACCGAACCCAGCGAGAGGCTGAGTGCTTCGGCGATTTCGGGATAGTCGAGTCCCTCTTCGCGCATCAACAGGGCCAGTCTGTCACGTTCGGCAAGAGCATCGATGGCCTTTCGGGCAAGAGCTGATTCCTGCGCCCGCTCGAGCGAGGTCTCAGGTTCTACGACTGTGTCGCGTTCCTGTTCAGTCAGTATCGCCAAATGCCGCCTGCGTCGGGCATCCTTGCGTGCTTCGTCCCGCACCAGATTCGTCGCCACCTGAAACAGCCAGGCGCGTTCGTTGGTAATCGTTTCCTGGCGGAGTGCGCGCACGAAAGTTTCCTGCGCGACCTCCTCGGCCCAGTCCCTGTCACCCAGCCGCCGTGTGAGATAACGCACAAGAGCGGTGTTATAGGTGCGGAACAGGCGTTCGACGTCGGTCAAGTGATCACCAGTGCGCCTGAACCAGCCTGAGTTCCAAGTCGCTGAGCCTTTCAGCTGCGCTGACTGCGACTTCCACCGCGACGGCTCGGCCCGCTACGATTACCCGGTCGCCGAGAGCGAATGATTCAGCGAGTTCCGGGATCAGCTCGATTAGTTTGAAGTAGGAAGCAGAGTATGGGCGCACCTTCACGACACGCATCGAGTCTTTTTTTCGGGTGTCTGTCCAGATTCCGTCGCGCATCGTAAACGACCTTGTACCTGCTCGTCTGGTACCGACGGCCTTTCCGCTGAAGTCTGCCTCATTGGTAATGCCCAGTGTCGTGGCGGACCTCTGCATTGCCGATGCCCTTGCCGCTTCGAACGATTGCACGTTCGCCGCGGGCGCCGCAGGGGAAGGTGTAATCGCGGCATTCGCATCGCGGCGAGAGCCGGTGACACCGACTGCGACAGCGGCACCCCCTGCACGGCCCCTCCGAATGGTTTGATCGAGTGCGCCCGTCATGCCTGGCTCCAGCACCAGGTAGGAGGAGAACTCTGTCGGAATCGCATACTTCTCACCGAGCTCGCGGATTTCGTCGTCGACCTCTCGTGATGCGCCGCTTTTTCGCTTCTCCGCACTCAGGTAGCCGACCCGCTGCGTAGCCCACAACCTGGCGACAAACGCATTCTGTCTCGCGGTCGATGGGAACGAAACGCGGGTACTCCACGACACCGGACCATCGGCCGACTGCCCATCGAATCTGATCCTCGAAACACCGCTGCCGTCATACCGCGCCAGCATCACGTAATCCTGTCCGGCGAAGATATCAGCCGTGGCCGTCGGATGCCGCTTGAGCAGCCGCACCCCCTCTGCCGATACGCGCAAGTCCGTCACAACCGGGTTGGTGAGCCGGCTTACGACAACCGACATCACTCGTTCCACATCCTCCTCCGGTCTTACGAAATGCGCGGTACCACGGCCCTCGACCGCGAGCCGCTCGACAAGTGCTGCGTTGAGATCAGCTCCCACTCCAAACGAAAAGATTCTCCGGTTGCCCCTCTGCAGGGCAACGCGTGAAGCAATCGCGTCAGGGCGTCGTTCGCCAACAGTTGGCTCACCATCAGTCACGAACAACACGAGGTTCAGCCTGCCAGGGGCGGCGGCGCCCTCCAGTGCGGCGTCGAGTGCTCCTGAGATGTTTGTCGACCCCGACGCGTCAACGGTTTCGAGATACCGCGTTGCTGCGGCGATGTTGTCCGGTGTCGCTCTCACGAAATCATCCCGAAAGCTCCGTACGTCGGTGGAAAAGTCGATCAGCCTGAATCGGTCGTTCGTACTCAGCGTGGCCAGCACCTGCCTGCCTGCAGCCCGCGCCTGCCTGATTTTCACTCCCGACATCGACCCTGACGCGTCGAGCACGAGTGTCACGTCACGCGCAGTGACGCGTGGTGATATGGACGGCGGAGACAATGTTATGAGAGCAAACCCGTTCTCTCGCGACGATGCATGCGTCAGAACCGAGATAGCGGGCTCGGACGACCGGCGAACCGGAACGAGAAGAGTAATCTCGCTTGCATCGCCGTTGACTCTTACCTCACGCCTGCTGCCGCGTCGATCCGTCGCGATCGAATGTGTCGGCGAGTATGCCGTCCCGTACGCAGGGTCTGTCGGATAGACAAGGACGAAGGATCCTCGTGAGCCCGATATCTCTCTGCTGTCGCCGCGGCGCATATCATCGCCGCCACCCATCCCGCGTCCGCCCGTCGCATCCCCTCTGACCGCGACACCGGGAATTGCATTTCCCCGGAAATAGTCGACGCGAAGCGCATCGCCTTCTCGTTCCGCCACCATCTGAAAACGCACCACGACTTTTTTTACTTCGCCCGGCGCGATAGGGAAAATCCGTGCGCGCAGCATGCCGTACCCCATCCACTCGACCAACGCGGGATCGCGTTGCTGTCTCACGATCTGTTCGTAAATCTGACGCGCCCGGCCGGCATCCATCAGCTCGCCCGACACAAGCTCGCCGTTGATTGAAAGCTTGAGGTCCTGGAACGCTGCGCCTCCTGGCAGCGGAAAGATGTAATCGGCTTCCCCGAGCCCCGAACCGCGATTGACGAAAGTCTCCGTGATCTCGAATCGGAGAACACGATCGACAAGCTCCGCGCGCACGTCGCTCGACTGTCGCGTTACTGACGGACCTTGAGGCCGGCATGGCGCACACGGCTGGCCCTGCAGACATGGGCGCATAGCGCAGGGGCGGGACAGCACCAGGCCCTGTGCGGGAAGACCAGACGAAAACAATGTCAGCACGAACAGGGAAAGCAGAGCGCGCATGGCGGTCTCGGGTTATTGGATATCCGTAAGACGCACCTGGCTTCCGCCGTTGCACACCCCGTCAGCGAATCAATCAGTCGCTGGCATCAATCAGAGCTGCTGTCTCCCTCCGACGGCGTCCGGCGAGTGTAGCGCCCCGGACGCTTTATCACTCGCACGTCGATCAGCTCGCGGTCGGCACGGTTAACCGTCTCTTCGAATTTTTCGCCACCCTCACGCGCTGCCCAGCCAAGGCTGAATGACACGGGCGCGTCCTTGAGCCCGGCGGATTCGATTCGCCTGGCGACCATATGGGCTTCGTCGCGACTCGTATCCGCAAGCACGACGAGGAACTCATCACCACCCATTCTCACCACTGCTTCCTCGGCGCGAACATGCCGCATCAGAAACCGGCTCATCTTCATCAGCACGTTATCACCGGCGGCATGACCGTGAGTGTCGTTGTACTGCTTGAAATGATCGACATCCACATAGATGCATCCCCAGGTGGCTTCAGGGCGGTATTCTCTGGAGTAGATCGTGGCAAGGTGCCGTCGATTGTAGCAGCCCGTGAGCGGATCGCGGATGCTCTGCTCGACGAGCTTCCTCTCCAGATTTTTCCGACCGGTAATATCCACCAGAATTCCGTGGAAGACGGTGTCTCCCGTATCGGGGTCGGTAATCAAATACCACGTGTCGAGTACGGTCCGCACCGCTCCGTCACGGCGGCGTATTTGAAGCTCGCGGTCGCGCAACGATCCTTCGCGCTCGAGTAACGCGACTTCACGTTTTCTCACCTCGGCGTCCATGAAGTCGCTTACACGGTAGTTTTTCAGTTCGTCGAGAGTCTCGACCCCGAAGATGCGAAGAAAAGCGGGGTTCGCGTCGAGTATCTCCCCTGACTCCGTCGTTATGTAGATCCCTTCTTCCAGATTCTGCGCGATTTTTGCCAGCGTCTCCGGGTCGCTCAGGCTTCGGAAGCGCGAGTGGCTGGCGGATGATCCGCTTTTCTCGGACAAATGCTTCTTTCCCTGCGGCATGTGCATTGCCCTGATGACGGTATCCCCAGAATCGAGGCGTAATGTATGACACACCGGACTGACAAGGAACAGATGGCTGCCGATACGGATGACCGAACGAAAAAGTCGGGCAAGATGAATTCCGGAACGCCGAATCCCGAGGGAAGCGAGAAAGAGCGATCTGCTGAGCATGAGGGCAGCTATGGGGGCGAAGGGGGAGCGCCGCGGGTTAGCTCCGACAAACGCGCCAATCCCGCCGATGGGGAAATGGACGAGTAGCAACGCCCTGACGATCGGCTTTCCCTGAAAATGTCAGAGCCTTCAAACAGGTCCCAGATTACCAACGGTCGCGTACCCGACGCGCCCGTCGACGCTATGTTCCTTGACCGCTGGTCCCCCCGCGCATTCTCGTCCGAGCCGCTGACGGAAGTAACCATTCTCACACTTCTCGAAGCAGCGCGGTGGGCCCCGTCGGCGAACAACGAGCAACCGTGGACATACGTCTATGCCACGACGCCGGACCAGCTGGCGCGGTTCCTCCCCCTCCTCGATAAGTTCAACCGGATCTGGGTTCGGCACGCTCCGATGATTGCCTTCGTGATGACCCGGCTGAATCTGGCGAAATCAGGCAAGCCAAACCGGCATGCCCAGTTCGATGCAGGGTCATCCTGGCTATCGCTCGCCCTCCAGGCGCGCATACTTGGTCTCTACGCACACGCAATGGCCGGCTTCAACGTCGAGCAGGCGCATGTTGTTCTCAATGCTCCCGCCGATAAATACGAAATAATGGCCGCGATCGCGATTGGCATGTATGGTGACGTGGCAGACCTTGACGAGTACAACAGGAAACGTGAGACGCCAAGCTCGCGGAAGCATGTTTCGGAGTTCGCTTTCCACGGCCCCCTGCCCGACATCGTGCCTTGAGTATGGTTACCGCTGGCATCCACCACGTAACCGCTATCGCCAGCGATCCACAGCGCAATCTCGACTTCTACGCTGGCGTCCTCGGCATGCGCCTCGTGAAACGCACTGTGAATTTTGACGATCCTACTACATACCATTTCTACTTCGGCGATACCGATGGCACGCCCGGAAGCATACTTACCTTTTTCCCCTGGCCTGGCAGTCGAAGGGGGCGTCAGGGGGCAGGGCAGATCGCGGTCACGTCATTCGCCATCCTTCCGGGCTCGGTCGGGTTCTGGATCGAACGATTCATCAGGTACAATGTCGAGTTCGACCAGCCGAAATCGCGGTTCGATGACGAGAGGATCATTGGATTCAAGGATCCTGACGGATTGCTTGGGGAGCTTGTCGCACATCCATCCGCGGAAACGCGAGCGGGTTGGTCGGGCTCTGGTGTTCCTGCCGCCCATTCGCTACGCGGTGTCTATTCGCTAACGCTATGGCAGGAGAGCTACGAGCTCACCGGCAAACTGCTCACCGAGTGCCTCGGGTTTCGTCCTGTCCGAGAGCAGGCAAGCATTTTCCGGTACGCCGCCGCCGATCCGGGACCGGGCTCGATTGTTGACCTGCGCTGTGTGCCCGGTCTCTGGCCCGGAGTTATGGGTGCGGGAACCGTTCATCATGTCGCGTTCCGTGCCCCCGGTGACGACGAGCAGCTGGCAGTGAGAGAAGACCTTGTTGCGCGCGGTCACAACGTTACCCCACAGCTGGACCGCGATTATTTCAAATCCATATATTTTCGCGAGCCCGGCGGCGTACTCTTCGAGATTGCCACAAATTCGCCGGGCTTTACTGTCGACGAGTCTATTGAAACACTGGGCCAGGCACTGAAGCTCCCCGAATGGCTTGAGCCCCGGCGCTTCGAGATCGAAGCGCTGCTGCCGAATATCCGGTTGCCACTGGAACTCCCCGGCCCCAACGCCTGAATAGTTATCCCGATCGGCTAAGTTCCAGACCTGACGGCCGTGTCATCACCGCGATTATTCGAGACCCAGATGCCTGCCTCATCGCCAGTTGCTCCACCCATTAACTCGTCGTCAATCGATGACCTCTGCATCAATGCCATCCGCGTCCTCTCGATGGACGCAGTGCAAAAGGCAGATTCCGGACATCCCGGCACACCGATGGCGCTTGCTCCGCTCGCGTACGTTTTGTGGACGAGACACCTGCGTTACAACCCAGCCAATCCTCAATGGTTGAACCGCGACCGCTTCGTTCTCTCGGCCGGTCACGCATCGATGCTTCTGTATAGCGTGCTCTATCTCACTGGATACGACCTCACGCTCGACGACCTCAAGCAGTTCCGGCAGTGGGAGAGCAAGACGCCTGGCCACCCGGAGTACGACTACACTCCCGGCGTCGAGACGACCACCGGGCCACTTGGACAGGGAATCGGTAATTCCGTCGGCATGGCTATCGCCGAAGCTCACATGGCGGCGACGTTCAACCGCGACGGTTTGGATATCATCGACCACAACACGTATTTCATCGCCAGCGATGGTGACATCATGGAGGGTGTGTCGCATGAAGTGTCGTCTTACGCCGGCCACCTCAGACTCGGCAAGCTCATCGGATTCTACGACGACAACCACATCACGATCGAAGGTGATACCGGACTCACTTTCAGCGACGATACCGCGAAACGATTCGAGGCGTATCACTGGCATGTGCAGCGCGTCGAGGATGCAAATGATCTCGATGCAATCGATGCCGCGATCGATGCGGCGAAGAAGGTCCGCGATAAACCGTCGCTGATCGTCGTTCGGTCACACATTGGATACGGCAGTCCCAACAAGATCGACACCGCCGAAGCGCACGGGTCGCCCCTGGGTGCGGAGGAGATCGGGCTTGCAAAAGCAGCGCTCGGTGTCTCCTCGATGGAACCGTTCTACGTTCCACCCGAAGCGTTGCAGCACTGGCGGACAATGTCGGTACGCGGCAGCAAGCTCGAAGCGGAGTGGCAGAAGAGGTATGACGCCTATAAGTCAGCGAATGCATCGGACGCTGCCGAGCTGGAACGCAGGATGCGCGGTGAACTTCTCGACGGTTGGGAAGATCTGATTCCTGATTTCACCGCGGATAACGGGAACGTTGCCAGCCGCGCCGCGTCAGGCATCGTTCTCAACGCAATCGCGCCGAGGATCCCGGAGTTGATCGGCGGTTCGGCCGACCTCGCATCTTCCACAAACACCATTGTGAAGGAAGGCGCGCACATCAGCGCTGATGACTATGCCGGGCGCAATTTCCACTTCGGGATTCGTGAGCACGGCATGGGCTCGGTGATGAACGGGATGGCGGTACACGGTGGAATAATCCCTTACGGTGCGACGTTCCTGATCTTCTCGGATTACATGCGTCCAACCTTGCGGCTCGCCGCGTTCATGAAGCAGCACGTCATCTACGTGTTCACTCACGATTCGATCGGGCTTGGCGAGGACGGTCCGACGCATCAGCCCATCGAGCATCTGAGCACCCTCCGCGCGATTCCCGGTTTCACAGTTATTCGGCCGGCAGATGCAACTGAAACGGCCGAAGCGTGGAGGGCGGCACTCAAGCACCATGGTCCGGTTGCGCTTGTGCTGACACGGCAGAAACTCGGGTTCATCGACCGCGAAAAGTTCGCGTCGGCTGGCGGGTTGGCTCGGGGGGCGTATGTGCTTGCTGACGCCCCAGGTGGGGCACCGCAGGTCGTGCTGATGTCGAGCGGATCCGAGGTTGCTCTGATCATGGAGGCGCACGATGAGTTGGCGGCAAAGGGCATTCGCTCGCGGGTAGTCAGCATGCCTAGCGACGCGTTATTTGCCTCGCAGTCGCACGACTATCGCGATAGTGTATTGCCAGTGGCGGTACCTAGGGTCGCGGTTGAAGCCGCTCATCCAATGTCATGGTACCGGTGGGTCGGGTCCAACGGCATCGTGATTGGCATCGACCGGTTTGGTTCTTCCGCACCCTACAAAGAGCTGTACGAGAAGCTCGGCATCAGTGTGAGCAAGATTGTGGAAGCCGCCGAGTCCCTCGTCTAGTGCGCCTCCGCGACATCAGCATTCCACTCTCGCAGGGCATGCCGGAGTGGCCCGGTGATACTCCCTATTCATGTGGCTGGGCGGGAACGATCGCCAATGGGTCGAGCGTCAACGTGTCGAGCATAACCTCGAGCCCGCATGTTGGAACCCATGCCGATGCACCGCTGCATGTGCGGGACGGATGGCCGGGTTCACACGAGCTGCCGCTCGAGGCGTTCTATGGGCCGGTCATCGTCATCGACGTGACTGACAGGACTGGTGAGCTTTCATTTGACGAGATCGGACCGTTGATCGGGGCTGCAGGAATCGAGCGGCTGCTCCTCAGAACGGGGAATACCATTGCAGCCGGGTCGTTTCCGGAAGATTGGCCGGCAATCTCCGAATCGTGTGCACGTGCGCTTCTCGGACGCGGGTTGCGGCTGCTCGGCGTCGATGCTCCATCAGTCGATGCGCGGGAGAGCAAGTCGCTTCCTGTTCACAAGATGTTGTTCTCCGACAATGCCTGTCTTCTTGAGAACCTGGATCTGCGGCGAACACCACCCGGGGTTTACGAGCTGATGGCGTTTCCGTTGAAGGTGATGTCGCTCGACGCGGCGCCGGTGAGGGCGATACTGCGGGAGTTGTAGCGGCAGTGGGGCATCTATAAACGAAGCGATTTAGTAACACTACATTACTAAACACGTTTACAGGATTCTACCACCGCCGTGGACTTCTCCGCCTCGGCGTCCCCAGCAGTGCCCCCATCAACCCCCGCGTAATCGCCCCGGCCACCGTCCGTGCAACCGGCGACTTCATGATCTGCTCCATCCTCGATGGCGGCTCTTTGACCGCCTTCCGGGAGACTGGAGGTGGGGCACTTGGCGGCACATATGCCGGCATGTCCAGGACCGTCCCGTCGCTGTATCGCGCCGGCACGGACGGCACCGCGCGCTCCGCCAGCATCTCGCGCGCACTTTCCCTGTCAACCGCTTGCGCGTACTCGCGGACCTGACTCGAACTCGCGATTTGATCTATGAAATCCGCCTCGTCCATTGGCGACATCAGCGACTGAGGCGGAACGAGGCGAGTCGCAAATGGCGGCGTTGGCACGCCGCGGGGGGTCAGCACCGTCACCAGCGCCTCGCCGATGCCAAGGGTCGTCAGCGTTTCCTCTACATCATAAAACGGGGTCTTTGGAAAAGTCCTCGCCGCTGCACGCAACGCTTTGTCGTCGTCCGGGGTGAATGCCCGCAAGGCATGCTGCACCCTGTGCCCCAGCTGGGCGAGCACATCCTCTGGTATGTCTTTCGGACTTTGAGTCACGAAGAAAACACCGACACCCTTTGACCTGATGAGACGCACAACCTGCTGAATCTGGTCCAGCAGGCCCTTGCTTGCACCCTTGAACAGCAGGTGTGCCTCGTCGAAGAAAAAGACGAGCTTCGGTTTGTCGATGTCGCCCACTTCCGGAAGCTCATTGTAGAGCGTCGCCAGCATCCACAGCATGAATGTGCTGAACAGATCCGGCTTGTCCTGTACATCCTGGAGCTCCAGTACGCTGATCAGCCCGCGCCCGTCACGCCCGACCTGCATGAGGTCATTGATGTCGAATTCCGGCTGGCCAAAAAACGCCCGCGCTCCCTGCTGTTCGAGCTCCACCATCTCCCGGAGCAGCACACCAACGGTCGCCTTGGACATCGCCCCGTATGACTTGAGCTCATCAGCACCTTCCTCAGTGAGATACTGAAGAACCGCGCGCAGGTCCGAAAAATCGAGCAACAGCAGTCCCTTGTCGTCGCAATACTTGAACACCAGCGCCATCACACTCGACTGTGTCGCGTTGAGCTGGAGAACCTTGGACAACAGCAGCGGTCCGAATGACGATACTGTGGCACGCAGCTGCGCGCCCTTGGTGCCGGTCAGGCTCAGAAATTCCACCCGAAAATCGGATGGCTTCCAGTCGTAACCCGTCTCCCTGGCCCGGCCGTTGATCCGGTCATTGGCCTCGCCAGGCGACGCCATTCCCGAGACGTCGCCTTTTATATCCGAGATGAACACTGGAACTCCAGCCTGAGACAGTTGCTCGGCGAGAAGCTGAAGGGTTCTGGTCTTGCCGGTGCCCGTTGCCCCCGCGATCAACCCGTGCCGGTTCATCATCGATATCGGCACTGTTACCAGCGGTTCCGGATGGCATTCGCCGTTGTGCACGACCGCGCCAAGGGTCACTGCGTTTTCCGCCTTCGGAAACGCGGCGCGCGCTGCGTCCAGTACTTTCGAGTCCATTATTTTATCCGTTCGGGTATCGCCCGGATGCGGGGCGAAGCGTCTGACTCACAACATACACGGGATGCCTGTTGCCTGTTATCCGTCACCCGATTTCGTTCCCCCTGTTTGATCGTTTTATCCGGTAGCCGTTGGCCGTTCGCGGTTGGCAGTATCCCCGGCAGACTATCATTGGCACACGCTGTGCCCCACTACCGGCACCGGCCTCCAACCCCTGATCTCACCATTAATGCGAAGCGATTCCGGTCATACAACATCTGTCTGGATGGATACGACAGACGTTCAGGAGTATCCTCGTGTCGCCGCCGACATGCGCACCAACGTCTGCATCGTCGGCGCCGGCATTTCCGGCATGACGACGGCATATCTGCTTGCCCGCGCCGGCCGTGCCGTTATCGTCATCGATGACGGTCAGATTGGCGGTGGCGAGACCGGACGTACTACCGCCCACATAACTGCCGCACTCGACGACCGTTATTACGAGATTGAGAAGCTCCACGGCGAGGCCGGTGCGCGTATCGCAGCCGAGAGTCATACCGCCGCCATCGACCGTATTGAATCGATTGCTTCACTCGAAGACATCGACTGCGATTTCGAGCGACTCGACGGATATCTCTTCCTCGGTCGCGATGAGAAGAAAAAAATTCTGGAGCGTGAGCTCGAGGCCGCTCATTGCGCCGGGCTTGCAACGGTCGAGCTCCTCGAACGGGCGCCTCTCGATTTCTGGGATACCGGTCCGGCTTTACGCTTTCCCCGCCAGGCACAGTTCCATCCACTCAAGTATCTCAACGGGCTTGCCCGCGCCATCGTCCGGGATGGCGGGCAGATTTTCAACTTCACCCACGCCGAGAAAATCGAGGACGGTGAACCGGCGAGGGTCACCACCAGCGACGGTCACGTGATAATCGCCGACAACATCGTCGTCGCTACCAATACTCCGGTCAACGACTGGGTCATTCTCCACACCAAGCAGTCTGCCTACAGAACTTTTGTCATTGGCGCGCACGTCCCACGCGGTTCCGTTCCCCATGGATTGTACTGGGATACGCCCGACCCATATCACTACATCCGGCTCCACAAGGTGGATGCCGCGCTCGATCCGCGAAGCGCTGACGAAATCCTCATTGTTGGTGGCGAAGACCACAAGACCGGCCAGGAAGACGACGCCGAAGAGCGCTTCAAGTGCCTCGAGGACTGGGCTCGCGAGCGCTTCCCGATGATAAAAAGTGTCGAATTCCGGTGGTCAGGACAGTGTATGCAGCCGGTGGATTATATGGGATTCATTGGAAAGAATCCCGGCACCGACGAACACATCTATATCGCCACTGGCGACTCGGGAAACGGCATCACCCACGGGACGATCGCCGGCATTCTGCTGACGGACTTGATCATGGGACGCAAGAACCCGTGGTCCAAGCTCTACGACCCGTCACGGGTGACCCTGCGCGCCACAGCCGAATTCCTCAGGGAAAATCTCAACGTTGCCGGACAGTACAGGGATTGGATGACTCCGGGAGACGTGGAATCGTACGACGACATTGCTCCGGGAACCGGCGCGGTGGTAAAACGTGGCCGCAAAAAGATTGCGGTATTTCGGGACGACAAGGGCGACATCCATGAACGGTCGGCGGTTTGTACCCATCTGTACTGTATTGTGGACTGGAATACGGCAGAACGGACGTGGGACTGTCCGTGTCATGGCTCACGTTTCGATCCCTATGGCCAAGTCGTGAATGGCCCCGCGATTACGCCGCTTCCCGAGGTTGAGATGGAGGAGTCCCCAGCGTCACAATGACCTCGTGACGCCGGCCCCCAGCAGCGAGCGGGATCGGACCGGTGACAATTTCTCCGTCGATCGTCGTTGAGATCACGCCTCGCTGGACGCCAGACGGATTTTTCACGGTGATGGCGTAAGTGCTGTCGGCATGGCGATACTCGAGCGCGAACTCCTTCCAGGTGGAAGGAATACAGGGATCCATTTCCAGGGTTTCGCCCCGCTTGGTGAAACCGAGTATCGCTTCCAGGCCAACCCGGTAAAGCCAGCTCGCTGACCCGGTATACCAGGTCCAGCCCCCACGCCCCAGATGCCCCTCCGCAGTGTACACATCGGCCGCAACCACGTAAGGCTCTACCTTGTAATTCGCGACACCCTCCGGCGTCAGCGCATGCGTTACCGGGTTGATCATCTGGTACAACTCCATCGCCCGGTCGCCATCCCCCTGCAGCGCCGTTGCCAGTACCGCCCAGAGCGCCGCATGGGTGTATTGCGCGCCATTTTCGCGTACACCTGGCAGATATCCCTGTATGTAGCCGGGATCGTGCTTTGACTTATCGAACGCAGGCGTGAGGAGCATGATAAGCCGCGCATCCTCCCGCACCAGATGCTCATTGAGCGACCGCATCGCCGCGCGGCAGTGTTCCGGATCGCCGGCGCGCGAGATAATGCTCCATGTCTGGGCAATTGAGTCGATCTTGCAATCGTCACTCGTGTTCGACCCCATCGGCGTACCGTCGTCGTAGTACGCTCGACGGTACCACGCACCATCCCATCCAGCGCTCTCAGCCGCTTTCTGGTACTCGTCTGCTTTCCGTGTAAACTCCTCGTTCACTGCGTGGTCGCCACGGGTTGTCGCGTGCTCAGCAAATTTCCTGAGCGTTACTATCAGGAACCAGGCAAGCCACACACTCTCGCCTTTCCCTTCGATACCCACGCGATTCATTCCATCATTCCAGTCGCCGCTGCCTATTAGCGGCAGTCCATGCGCGCCAGCCGTGGAAGCTTTCCTAAGTGCCCGCACGCAGTGGTCATAAACGGGCTCGACCATCTCCGACATCTGCGGCAGATCGTAAAGCTCGTGCTCGTCGGCATTGAGCTGTCGCATCGTGAGGTATGGCACGTCTTCGTCAAGCACTGTCCGATCACCGGACAGGCTCAGGTAATGATTCACGACGTACGGCAGCCAGATGAGATCGTCGGAAAATCTCGTCCGAACACCGCGCCCACTGTGCGGGTGCCACCAGTGCTGAACGTCCCCTTCCTCGAATTGCCTCGACGCGCAGCGAATGATGTGGCCCCGGGCAAGCTGTGGCTCGGTGTACGCAAACGCCATCACATCCTGCAACTGGTCGCGGAATCCGAAAGCGCCACTTGATTGATATAGCGCAGACCTCGCCCACATCCTGCATGATAATCCCTGATAAAGAGCCCACTGATTCACTATCAGGTCGAAAGTGGGCTCAGGGGTCCTGATCGATATCGTACCGAGCCGCGCGCGCCAGACGCGTGCCGCGTGATCAAGCGCGGCATTTGCCGCTTCCGGCGACCTGTACCTCGACACGAGGGCAAGCGCATCTTCGCTCCCGCTCCCTGCGCCGAGCAGTACGGTAACCTGTCGCGTCTCGCCGGGCTGAAGGTCGATCGTGGTCTGAAGTACCGCGCATGGATCGACGGTATCGCCGACATCACCACTGAGATCACCGCTCCTCAGTCCAGCAGGATCGCCAAGCGAGCGATTGCGGCCGATGAACTCTCTGCGGGCGGCAGTGAAGCCCGACAGTGGTTCACTTATCGCCGAGAACACGACGCGCCCAGCGAACTGCGCATCGAAGTAATTGCGCGCGAACATCGTCTCAGTCGCCCTGTCCATGCCGGTGCGAATGTGCTCCCGGGTCTTCTCCCGATCCACGCCCAGAACCCACTCCACGTAGCTGGTGATCGTCAGGCTTTTTTTCGTCGATCCGGAATTTCGCAGAGTAAGAACCTGAATTTTCACCGGATCAGCTTCGGGCATCCCCATCCGCAGCGATGTCTCCACGCCGTTCTGCTCCTGGCTGAAAACCGAGTATCCAGCCCCATGCTTTACGGTGTAGGACGCACGCGTCCTCACCGGCTCGGGCGTTGCGGTCCAGATGAACCCGGTGTCGTCATCCCTCAGGTAGATACACTCGCCCGACGGGTCGCTCACCGGATCGTTCTGCCAAGGTGTCAGTCTGAAGAAGTAGCTGTTCTCGGCCCATGTCACGCCGGCGCCAGTCTCACTGACGACGAAGCCGCCGGCCGGGTTGCCGATCACATTGACCCACGGTGCCGGCGGGAGCTCCTCTCCATTCAACCGGATTTCGTATTCGTGATTATCGTTGAAACCGCCGAGGCCGTTGAAGTGCTGAAGTCCGGATGCATCTGTCTGCGGTAATGAATGCGCGTTGTCGCCATTGAGGGATGCTACCGATGAATCGACACCGTCAGCCGATCTTCCCTCGTCCTTCTCGTATTTGTCCTCGACATTCGGAAACTCCAGAAAATTGCCAAGTCCCAGACCGTCACAATCCACCTGGATGCGAGCGACCGCGTTCAGCAGCTGAATATCCTCTGGCTTCAGCACATCTGCCCTTCGGAGAAAAACGCCGCCCGGCCGGTCCAGTAGTCCCGATTCGCTCGATGCCATCACCGTCATCAGCAGAGCGTCACTGAGTTCCTGCAGATATGTCGGCGGATGCTCGTTGAGAATGACGAGGTCGCACATCAATCCCTTGAGACGCCAGTAATGATGCACCCGCAGCAACTGGCGAACGCTCGGCAAGCCGTCGGCCGACTCCAGGGTCGCAAGCAATATTGGCCAGTCGCCTGAAATCCCGAGTGCCCATAATTCCTGCTGTCCGAGGGTGTTGTCCTCACATTTTTCCGCAAGACCCTTGAAGCCGGGATGAGTGAACAGCAGATGGCCTGCCAGTTCCTGATAAAGCGCTGCGTCCGCGGGCGATATTCCGAGTTCACGCAATTCTGCCTGTGCCTGCGCCCACGAGAGATCGAGTGCACGGCGCGCACTGTACGTATCGTGATAAAGGTCGGCGAGTTGCACCGCCTGCTCGCGATCCTCCGCCATGAACGTGGTGAACGTAGCTTCCGCTGACCGGCCTGCGGGAATCGTCAGGCGTGTCCTCAGGGCAAGCACCGGATCGAGCACGGCGCCCACTGTTCCGGAGAGATCGCCGTTTACGTCGAGAGCGATCGGATCGCGCGCAGAACGTCCCCGGCCGATGAACTGAGCACGATCGGTCTCACAGCTCACGCTGCCCGCGCTCCCCGCACCGACTGCCAGCACATGCCCGCACCATGCTGCTTTGTCCACCGCCGAACGCGGTCTTCGCATCGCCAGAATCGCGGAACTTGCACCGAGCCATTCCGTCTGCACGAACAGATTTCCGAATGCCGGATGCGCGCGATCTGAATCTGGTGGAGCGATTACGACCTCGAAATAGCTAGTGAGTTCGATTTCGTGCGGTATGCTGGAGCGGTTGAAGACCGTTATTCTGCGAACTTCCGCCGCGTCACCCGATGCTACCGCGATCTCCATCTGGGTTTCGATATCTCCGTCGCGGCGATGAAACGTCACACGATCACTTGCGAAAAACACCCGGTACCACTGCGCGGTTGCGCAGACCGGCTGATGTCCTGCCGACCACACATTGCCGGTGGTCATGTCCTTCACGTAACACCATTGACCGAAATCGTCCCGCGTGCCGTCGTTGCGCCAGCGGTTGACGGCGATATTGCCGTACCTGCTTACGCCACTTCCGGAATTGGTTACGATCGTCGTATACGGCACGTTGCCCAGAATCGCGATTCGGGGCTGAGGCGTGTTTGCAGTGTCGAGCTCGCGAACAGCCGGCTTCTCCGTCTCGCTCGGGACGTTCACTGTGTCGTCCTGCTGCTGCACGTCCTGCACGACGAGCCGCCTCGGGATCCTCTCCTGGAGTATGAGCTCCGCTGACCTCACTATTGGGTCTGAGTGAAACCGCTGCTGCCACACATTGCGACACAGGGCATTGGTGAACGCCACCATGCTCATGCCCACATGATGCGCCATATACGCACCTACGACAGCCTTGCGCGAACCGGGCAGCGGCCTCGTGTAGTCAATCGCGTCGCGGAATCCGTATGGACCGAGTGCGCCTTCCGCCTCGAGCATCGCCATGTTCCGCATCGCCTGATGAGGCTCGACGAGCAACGCAAGCGCGGTGGCGTAGGGCGCGATCACGAGGTCCCGGCTCAATCCGCGTTTGAGCGCAATATCCGGAACACCGAAGGCGCGATATTGATACGTGGATGCCCTGTCCCGGATGTTGTATGCAGATTCCGAAATTCCCCACGGCACGCCCCGCTCCGCACCATATGCGATATGCCGTTTTACTGCGCCATGATGCGTCTGGCTCAGAAGAGTCGAGGGAAAGGTGCGCATCACCAGGGCCGGCATCAGATACTCGAACATGCTTCCGCTCCAGGAGATGAGCGTCCTGGTGCCTGCCACCGTGGTCAGCGTGCGTCCCAGCCTGAACCAGTGGTCGACAGGAACGTCGTCCTTGGCGATCGCCATAAACGATGCCAGCCGCGACTCTGATGCGAGCAGGTCGTAATACGAGTTGTCGAAAGCATTTGCGGCTTGTCGATAGCCTATCGAGAAAAGCTTCCGCTTGTCATCGAAGAGAAACTTGAAATCCATTTCCAATGCGTACGCCCGCGCGCGTTCTGCAATTGCCTGCAGCCGCGCAACATCAGCTTTCGTACACTCGGCCGCCCTGCCTTTCTGCAGGCAAGCCTGTTTCAGGGCGATCAGATGTCCAGCGAGGTTCCCGCTGTCGACTGTCGAGATATAGGCCGGCTCCAGAACATGCAGGTCACGAAGATCGTACCAATTGAAGAAATGACCCCGATGCCGTCGCATTCGTTCGAGCGAGCGAAACACTTTCTCCAGACGTTCGATCATGTCGTCCAGCTGAATCAATCCCAGGTCGTGAGCTGAAACGATGGACATCATCTGGAGACCGATATTCGTCGGCGACGTCCGGGCTGCAACTATCGGCTCCGGTTCTTCCTGAAAATTGTCGGGCGCGAGCCACTGCGTTTCTTCAGTCACGAACTGTTCGAAGTACTGCCAATGCAGCTTCGCGTAGCGAAGCGCAGATTGCCGCTCCGTGCCCGATAGTCGGAGCTCGCTCGGAGTTGCTGGTGCACTCAGCGAGTGGGCGACAGCGGGCGAAATGAACCACAGCAGCAGAAGCGGCACCGTCGCTGCCAGCAGAATAACGCTGTCACGTGAGCCGGCATCGAACGATGTACCGGATACCGTTACGACAGCTATGCCAATGATCAGTGCAAGCGCCGTGACTGGAGACATTCTCCGCCATACTTCTATCCGCGATCCGCTTGCCATCGACCGCTCGACCTGCGACGCGGTCTGCCATTCAAGAAACTTTTTCTTTGTAATGCCAAGGCGAATAAGGGTGCGGACAATTGCGTCTGCACTGACTACCGCCTGATGTGGCAGAAATGTTGCGGCGAGGACGAACTGCTGCGCGCTGACGCTGGCGTCCCGGCCAACAGCCGTGTAATACGCCGCCCACGACTGATCCGTGGGCGGCCGCAACAGCGCCAGGAACAGGGAGAAAACCCAGGGAAACAGAATCGCGCCGAGCACCAGCATCGTCCACCGTATTGCCGGGCCAGGCAGCACGAACCAGCCGGCAAAAAGCAAAACCAGCAGTGAGAGCTCAACGACACTTCGCCGGAGATTATCGAAGATCTTCCAGCGCGAGATCGCCGACAGGCGGTTTTTCGTGGGTCCCTCCGGCCCCGGTACGGTGCCCGTCAGCCAGCCAAGCAGCTGCCAGTCGCCTCTGATCCACCGGTGCTTGCGGCGCGTGTATGTCAGGTACCGCGCCGGGTAGTCATCATATACCTCGATGTCGGTAGCGAGCGCCGCTCTCGAGTACGCGCCTTCGATCAGATCGTGACTTAGCAGCGTGTTCTCGGGGAACCGTCCGTGCGTCGCCTGTTCGAACGCATCCACGTCATAAATACCTTTTCCGGTAAAGCTTCCCTCGGAGAACAGATCCTGGTACACGTCCGACACTGCGGTTGTATAAGGATCCACGCCGGGATGTCCCGAATGGATCGCCGCGAAGTGTGATGCATGCGCGCTCGTGAGCGACACGCCGACCCGGGGCTGGAAAATCCCATAGCCGCGCACAATGCGACCCAGCTGCGGATCATACTCCGGGGTGTTCAGGGGATGAGCTATTGCTCCCACCAGCATCTGTGCAGCGTCCCGGGGCAATACCGTATCCGAGTCGAGCGTGATGACGAACTTCACGCTTCGCAGCATTGTCGGATCTCCCGTGACTGTTGCGAACGCATCTTCCGCATGCCCTCGCAGATAACGGTTGAACTGTCCGAGCTTGCCGCGCTTCCGTTCCCACCCCATCCACACGCCCTGTTGCTCGTTCCAGAGACGGCGGCGATGGAACAGATAGAACACATCGCTCTCGTCGCGACTGTATTTCTCATTGAGTTCGGCAATTCCGCTCGTCGCCGACTGCAGAATTTCAGCGTCGGATTCCCGCGTCTCTGTTGGCGAGTCCGTTAAATCACTGAGGATGGCGAAAAACAGATTCGGGTCGCGGTTGGCGAGATACTGAACTTCGATATGCTCCAGTGCCTCTGTGACCGCCTTGACGCTTCCGAATAGCGTGGGAACCACGACCGCAGTCCGGTTGGCGTCGGGAATCCCGTCCTCGCGGAACTCCATTTTGGGCAGAATGTGCGGCGGCAGCAGCAGCGTGACGAGCTGGTTGACAATCCCGATACCGATCTCGTTTGCGGGTACGAGCGCGAGAAGGAACACCGCAATCCTCAACCCTATCGTCTCCGGTTCTATCACCGAGAACACGAGCGATATCAGCATCAGCGTTGCCGTCGCAATGCCGCCGAAATAAAGAAACGTCGGGTGACGCTGAGTCCAGCGGTATATCGATTCTTTCAGAGGCGGCGTATATCCGGTTTCGCGCTCCAGATCGAACCGTCCCTCGTCGATCAGATAGTAGCCGATATGAGAACGCCGAACGTCGCCTTTGTTCTCTGACGAAATCGAAAGCGCGAGAGCGGCGCGTGCTACTTCTTCCTCTTCTTTTTTCGTCTGCTTTGCAATGTGTTCGACCACATGCCGGTAGTGATCGCGCGTTCCGAACAGCATTGTGGGATAACAACCCGTCACGTCCTTCCGGAGAATCTTTTCAGTCACGCTCTGCGACTCTACAAAATCCTTCCAGTCAAGACGCGCGATAGTGCGTAGGCTCGTAATGCAGTTGGCCACCGTCACCTGCGTCATGGCAGTCATCCGGTTCGACCTCGTAACTGCCACCTCGGCGCTCGGACCGTCCTCGGCGATCCACTGCTCCAGCCAGATAAGAGGGGTGAAATTGACCTGGTAACCGCGAATCTGATGCAGAAAGCGAGTCACGAAAATCGGCGTGAACGCCGGATGCTCATCGATAAACGAATCCAGTTCACGGGTAAGGGCGGCAGGTGATTCGTCATTGGCGAGCATCAGCCGTTTCGCCCATCGGTCCGCAAGCTCGACTTCGTCCAGCCGGGCGGACACGCGGAGGGACATCCGGCGGATGTTCTCGACGAGTCCGAGCCGAAGCATCGTCGGGATCGCCCACAATTCGCCCATCTTCAGGGCAGTCACCTTCTGGTACTCTTGCACGAAGAGAGTGATGTTCTCGAGCGACAAATGACCCTCGGTGTGCGCAATCAGCTCGATTGCGACATCATACACCCGCGGGTAGTCGGCCAGAGTGCCGTTGGCCAGCTTCGGAAGCTCCTGGTAGTAGCCGCCTGGAAGATTCGTGCGTATCTCCCGAACATGCTCCTGCACGATGTACGCGTTGTCGAGCAGCCATTCGCCCGCCGGGCTTATGTCGACACCACGCTCTGCCGCATCACTCAGGCGGTCGTGCACCCGGCTCAGTACTCGCCGTGTGTCATCCAGTCTCTCGAGTAGCGGACCGTGCCCGCGTTGTTTGCGTGGAGGAAGTAGCCTGTGCTTGCGGGCGATATTCCGCGAATGCTTCGCCAGACGGTCTGCACCGAACATCTCCCCCTGGATCGGACCTACCAGCGATCTGTCGGACCCAGGGCGCTTGCGGCGGAACAGGTGCAGGAGCCTGTTTGACGGGGGTTTTGGGGGTATCGAGATTGCCACGATTAATCAGAATGCCAGAGACATGCCGCGAAACATATCGCTGATTGCGAGTCCTGCGCCTCGGTCCACCAGGATTCGATCGTCGATATACATCTCAACGATCGTTGCACCACGAATGATCCACAGACACACCCGCCATAACAAACAGTTCCCCGTCAGGCAGACCTGACGGGGAACTGTGATGGATTGTAACAGCTACAGCAGACTAGTTGCGGGCTGAATCCCGTCTTACCTGCTCGCGGTACGCCTCGCTTGCATATATCGCCACTTCCACACGACGGTTTCTCTGTCGCCCTGACTCGCTGGCATTCGAAGCTTCCGGCTCAAGCTCGCCTCGTCCGTTGGTATTGATCCTGGAGCGCGGCACACCCTGCGCCTGAAGGTACGCGGACGCTGCATTCGCACGGCGGTACGACAGGCTCTGATTGTACGAATCATCACCCTGGCTATCGGTGTGACCCACGATGAGCAGGCTCGAATTGCCGTACTTGGTCAGGTTTCTCGCCAGCTCGCGAAGGTTCTCCGCCGCAGCCGGTCGGATAACATCGGAGTCGAAGTCGAACAGCAGCCCGGAGTTGAACGTCACTTCGATTCCCTCACCTACGCGCTCTACCTCGGCTCCGGTGACAGACTGGTCGATCTCCTTCGCCTGCTGATCCATCTGGTTGCCGATGACCGCACCGGCCACACCTCCCAGTACCGCGCCAATGATTGCGCCCCTGGCTGTGGAACCTCCGGTGTTGTTGCCGATCACGCCGCCAACAGCGGCACCGGTGCCGGCGCCAATGACAGCGCCCCGTTCCTTGTTATTCAGACTGGCGCAGGCGGAAAGACCGATTGAGCCGAGCGCCAGAGTCGCGACGAGAGTCCGTCGGCCATTCATTAAGAACTTCATAGTATGCACCTCGTTAATTCCTGTTGATTGAGTCGATTCGTCAGTGCGATCCGGTAATGGATCCACCCAGTTGTAGCATATCTGGGAATCGATGTTCCCTCGCTGCCGATTATTTTTCGTCGCGCTTGCTGTTGTCCGCAGACGGCGCTTCCTCGATGGAACTTTCTTCGGCTACCGATTCTGCCTCGCGCTGCTTCTTTTTCTCGGAGCCCTGGAATTCCTGCTTCTCCTGCGCATAAATGCCATCGTCGTTATGACGGAGCTTTTGGTCGGTGACGATTGCGTCATTCTTGTTTACGTGGGTCGGCTTCATCGGCTTCTCTCAGTTGAGGATCAGAGAGATGCACTTACAGAAATCGTGCCGTAACGCGGTACCTACCTGAGACTGATCCTGTAACCGGCGCCAACCCGAAGTGTCGTCGCGTCCTTGGGCACCGAATAAACCTGGGCCGACAGATCGAGCGTGCGAGATACCTGCGCGGTCAAACCGGCGAACACGACAGCCCGTGTGAGGTCAGTTTCAATCTCGGTATTATCGACGCTGCCAAGCCCATCGGTGAAACCCACGCGGAACCTGGGGCGCAGAAAATTGGCGCCCCCGCCAACATACAAGCCGAGCCTTCCATCGTATGCAGCGGTGCCCACGACACCCTCTGCGCCCATCATCGTTGGCTCAAACGTGTCGACTGACTGTGTGGTTCCAAAACATGGTTGAGTTGGATTGATGGTCTGCAACCCGGCTGCTGGACATGTGATTGGGCCTCTCACCCGTCCGGTAGTTCCGTGCAGCCTCAGCATGACGTCTGTTCCGTCGCTCGTCGTTTGCATGCGTATACGGTGAATCCAGGATAGCGCTCCGCTTACGAGATTCGGCTCCGCAGCGTTGATCCTGATCGGCGGCAGATAGCTGACTTCGAGGGCAAAACTCGCGGGCAACCCGACTGTCAGCCGGGGTCGCCCGAATACCGGCGATAGCCCCGTGTTCTCGCTCTTCTGACTGAAGCAGGCGCCAGTCTGTAGAATCTCGGCGTCGGGATCAGGGACTGGTCCGGCCTCACCCCCGATGCGGATCGTCCACGGAGCCAGGTGCTCCGGCGCTCCCGCCGGCGAGAAGGAAATGGGTACCGAGTAAAACGCAAGAAGCCGCGCTTCATTGCTGTCCTTCGGCGGCCGGCACTGCGCACTGGCCTGCAATGCGAAAGTACCGCTCACCAGCCACCCGGCTGCCGCCAACGCCCATCGCATTTCTACTTTCGCATTTTCATTTTGTCGACAGCCCTGTCGAGCTTTTCCTGCACGCGCAGGTACTCGTCATTTATCGCCTTGGCGGCCGCAGGCATCTCGTCTCTGGCCTTTTCAATCGCTTCGGCGAGCTTGGCCATGGCTGCTCTGAGCTCCGCTTCAAGACTCTCCCATCTCTTCTTTAGTTCGTCGTCCATCGTAGCTCCCGGGTTCATTGCTGCAACGTCGCCATACAGTTGGAATTACCTGTCCAGTTTTCGGTGGAAGCTGTCGGCCAACGATTCTAGATTGCCGTTCATGACAAACACCTCACTGCCTTCAGCTAACAAGATGTATCGTGCGCTGGCCGAACGCGACAGCACTTTCGACGGTGTATTCTTCGCGGCCATCAGAACGACAGGAATATTCTGTCGGCCCACCTGTTCCGCGAAGAAGCCCCTGAGAGAGAACGTCGAATACTATGCCACGGTTCGAGAGGCTGTCGTGGCGGGCTACCGGCCCTGCATGCGGTGCCGTCCTCTGGATCCCGCTGGCGCCGCACCTTCCTGGCTAAAGGATCTCCTCGTCCGCGTTGATGCTGATCCGGCACGTCGGTGGCGAGACGCCGATCTGAGTGCGGCGGAGTTCGATCCGGCTCGCGTCAGGCGCTGGTTCCTCCAGCACCACGGCCTCACTTTCCAGGCATACCAGCGGGCACGGCGCCTCGGAGTTGCACTCGGCCAGATACGGCAGGGAGAAAAATGGGAGGGTGTCGGATACACACACGGCTTTGAGTCGGCGAGCGGTTTCCATGACGCATTTACGCGCGCGTTCGACGCCCCTCCCAACCAAGGCAATGATATTCGCCCGATCGTCGTATCGCGTTTCCTGACGCCCCTCGGGCCCGTGCTGGCCGGCGCAACGGAGGAAGGGGTCTGCCTGCTCGAATTCGCCGACCGCAGGATGATCGAAACGCAGATCACGCGTCTCAGGAAATGGTTCGGACAGCCGATCGTGCCGGGGGCTAATCGTCACACCGAGCGATTGCAGAAAGAGTTAGATATTTATTTTACCGGCGGTATCAAGACCTTTGACGTTCCACTCGTGCTGCCAGGGACCGAGTTTCAGGTCGCCGCGTGGAAGCAATTGCTGCTGATTCCTTACGGGGAAACCATCAGCTACGAGCAGCAGGCCCGGGCGATGGGAAGGCCGGGAGCGCAACGGGCCGTCGGCAAGGCGAATGGCGACAACCGCCTCGCTATCATCATTCCATGTCATCGCGTCGTCCGCCAGAACGGCGAACTCTGCGGCTACGGCGGAGGGCTGTGGAGAAAGAAATTTCTTCTCGATCTGGAGAAAAAACACCTGGAAGCCGAACCAGTCCTGGAAACCTGATCCGGCAGCAGGTTCTGGGTGGCTAGCGGTCTTTTGTAGTTCCGCTGTCTGGCGCCGTGCTCTTCCTGATCACCATCTCCTGGTCGGAACCCGGCCGCCGAATGATGACTTCCTGGTCGTCCGTCAGTGGCAGGGTGACCTCATTGTCGCCGAACTTCGGCGTTATCGAGCCCAGATCGCCGGAGGCTTCGCGCGCGTGATCGTGTCGAAGCCGCTTGTCATCGTACATCTCGTCGCCCTGATAACTGGCGCCGCTATCGGTGCCTGCAGCGTTGTAATAGTCGCGAACTGATGCTTCATACTCCGACGTGATCGGAGCCCGCGAATAGGCCGGGGCGTTGGCCAGTCCTCGAGCAGGCAACCGGTCAAGCAGTACGTCATTACCGGTTTCGCTCAGTTCCGCCGCACCAATCGGCACAAGTATATGCCGATCGTCGTCGACCCCCAGTGCTTTACGGTCGATCTTCACATCCATATAACGGACACGCTTCGCCTCGGCATCCACAATCAGCTCGTCAACTTTTCCGATATTTCGTCCGTCTGGAGTCTTGACGTTCCAGCCGCGAATATCCCGGCTGCCTTTCGCGATATCGAAGTCCTTGATTTCCTCGAGCCGAACCAGCCGACCGAACCGGTCGCCGGTAGAAGAAATATCTCTGTCCATCCGTTGATCCTCCTTCAAGTGTGGATTGCGTGTAGTTCCCTCAGTCGCAACGAATCGCTGCTGCCGGATTCATTGCATGAAGCGAACCCTTGCCGTCTCCTCCGTTGCCGACGTCAGAAAACAGACAAAATCATTCACCAGCCTAATCGCCAAGGCTTATCCCGGTGCTCCTTGCGGCCAACACCACGTCGTGAGTGAGATCGACCCGCTTCTGATCCCTGATTACCTCGCGGATCGGAACGGTCACGATGTGCGGCGATTGGAGTGCTACCATCTGACCCCAGGCCTCGTTCTCTATAGCTGTAACCGTCGCTGCGCCGAATCGTGCAGCCAGGAGACGGTCGTATCCGGTTGGCATTCCGCCCCGCTGGAGATGGCCCAACACCAGCGACCGGCATTCCTTCCCCGTCCCCGCATAAATCTCCCCTACAAGGCGCTCGGCAACGCTTCCGGCCCGGATCGTCCTTGAAGCGCCAGAGCCCTCCGCCGTTTCATGGCCAGAGTGTTTCGGGAGCGCACCCTCAGCCGCTACGACAATGGAAAAATTCTGGCCGGCGCTGTCCCGCGCCATGATCTTCTCGCAAACTCTGTCGATATCGTACGGAATCTCGGGAATCAGAATCACGTCCGCGGTCGCAGCAACACCAGCATGAAGCGCAATGAAGCCAGCGTCCCGCCCCATGACTTCCATCACTATCACCCGATCGTGGCTTTCTGCCGTAGTGTGCAGCTTGTCGAGCGCGTCGATTGCCGTATTCACCGCCGTATCGAACCCGAAGGTCGTTATCGTACCGCTGACATCATTGTCGATCGTCTTCGGTACCCCGACGACCTTCAATCCCTGATCGACCAATGCCAGCGCGATCGCGAGTGTTCCATCTCCGCCGATGGCGATGATTGCATCGATGCCATGCTGGCGCGCGTTCTCCATTACTTCCAGCGAGCAATCCGTCTCGGTCGTGCTTCCATCTGCATTGCGCACTGGAAAGCAGAGAGGATTCCCCCGGTTTGTCGTCCTCAGAATCGTCCCACCCAGGTGAGCGATTCCGCTCACCTTCGCACGCGTCAGCGGCATCAGATCGCATGCGCCCAGGAGCCCGGTAAAGCCATGTCTGATGCCTACGACGTCCCAGCCCCGATAGTCGGCCGATAACACAGCGGCACGAATGACCGCGTTGAGACCGGGTGCATCTCCACCGCCGGTGAGAAGGCCGATTCGCATTATCGCAATCTACTGCGGCCGGGATAAGTCGCAGAGCGTTATGGACTTCTGACTGATTCACGCTGACAAGCTGCCGGGACAACCTGATTCATCCACCGCGTTCCTCAGATAGATTTTCCGCATGACCAATAGACAGTTGACGCGGTTCCGGATATTCTCGCTGACCGCTTTGACAGCGGTGGTGGCACTCCTGGCGCCCGCGTTGCGTGATGCCGATGGGCGCCCGCCGGCAGAAAGTTCCTCGCGACCGGCCGCTATCGCGTCCCGGGCGATCGCATTTTTGAATGTGACGGTACTTCCCATGAATCGACCGGGCGCGGTTCCCGATCAGACGGTGATCGTACGCGACGGACGTATCATTTCCGTCGGATCGTCACGCCGCGCCGCCATCCCGAAAGACGCGCTCCACATCGATGGACGCGGGAAATTTCTGATGCCGGGGCTCGCCGAGATGCACGCCCATGTGCAGGGCCCGCAGTCCGCGAACGCTGAGAGCCTCAACCGCGACATCATGTTCCTTTACGTCGCCAATGGCATCACCACAATCCGCGCAATGCTCGGCGCGCCGAACCAGCTCGTTCTTCGCGACAGAATGGCTCGCGGTGAAGTCCTTGGTCCGACGATGTTCGTCGCCGCACCCTCTCTAAACGGCCAGAGTGCGCCCACAGGCGCAGTCGCCGCCAGACTTGTCCGCGCTCACAAGCTCGCCGGGTATGATTTACTCAAAATTCATCCGGGCCTCAACCGTCAGGCTTACGATTCTATAGTGACTGTCGCCCGGCAAGTCGGCATTACCTGGGGTGGCCACGTTTCCGCGCAGATTGGAGTCGAACACATCCTCAATACGAAGCAATCCACAATCGACCACCTGGATGGTTATATCGAAGCCGCCGCGTCCGACGACATGAAGCGGCTGATGATGACCCCGGGCAGTACAGTGAATCTGCCTGCGGTCTGGCGCTCGGTGACAGATGAACGAATCCGACAGCTCGCGCGGCAAACGAGGCAGAGCGGTACGTGGAACGTGCCGACGATGTTCCTGTGGGAGAGTTTCTGGGCCCCTGGCTCCTCCGAGGAATGGGCCCGGCGCGAGGAGATGAAATACGCTCCGAAACAGTGGGTAGCGAGCTGGATCAGTCAGAAGAATCAACGTGGAATCGCAAACGAGCGGAACGGCGTCGCCCCGGCTGATGCCGCGCTTCACATTCGTCTGCGCCGGAAAATGCTCAAAGCCCTCGCTGACGAGGGTGCGCTGCTTCTCATGGGAACCGACTCACCACAGATGTTCAACGTTCCCGGCTTCGCACTTCATCGAGAACTACAGGTAGCGATCGAGTCCGGCCTTACCCCGGCGCAGGTGCTCGAGTCAGGATCGAGGAACGTTGGACGCTACGTCGCACAGGACCTGAAGCTGGATGGAAACTTCGGCACCGTCACCCCGGGTAGCAGAGCGGATCTCGTACTGCTCAACTCCAACCCGCTTGTGAACGTGAAAAACCTGGCTGACCGCGCCGGTGTGATGGTGAAGGGTCGGTGGATTTCGCGTAGCGAGATTGACAAGGAGCTCGAAGCGCTGGCCGCGAAATATCGACAGTAGGCATCCGTCTGTCAGGCACGTGGCAATGCCAGCGTAAATGTGCTGCCGACATCCACTTCGCTCTTCACCGTCAGATCCCCGGCCATCCCCCGTGCCAGATCACGGCTGATCGACAGCCCCAGCCCCGTGCCCTCGTGCGGCGCATTCAGACGACGGTCGACCTGCACGAAGGGAGCGAAAACCTGGTCGACGCGATCACTGGGGATGCCAATGCCGGTGTCCTGGACAGAGATCAGAACCGTGTCACCTTCGTGTCCACAGTAAAGTCTCACCGAGCCGCCGGGAAGCGTGAATTTGATCGCGTTGGAAAGAAGGTTGACGAGGATTTGCTGCAACTTGTCCGAATCGGCGCGGACCGTCATCGAAGCTGCTTCACCGCTCGCGCACGAACCCCTTATAAACCGCAGTGATTTCGCGCTGAGCTGCGGTGCAACCAGTGGTTCGATGGCATCGAATGCGTCCTGCACCGGAACATCGGTGATGTGATACTCGATGTGTCCCGCCGCAAGCTTCGCGAAGTTGAGGACATCGTTGATCAGACCGAGAAGGTGGCGCTGACTGCGCTGAATCCGGCTGATCGCCTCTCTCTGCGGTCCGGTCACGGGGCCATGGATGCCAAGATCGAGCAGTTCCGCATACCCGCCAATCGCGTTCAGCGGCGTGCGCAGCTCATGACTCATCGTCGCCAGGAAATCGGTCTTTGCCTGATTGGCCCGCTCGGCCGCCTCCCTTGCCGTACGCTCTGCTTCGACATCGGTGTTCGTCCCGAACCAGCGCATCACCCGCCCATCCCCGTCTTTTAACGGCGTGATACGCGTCAGAAAACGACGGAATTGTCCGTCGTTGCCACGCAGCGGGAACGTCATTTCCGTGGATGCCCCACTATCGATGGCTTTACGCCATTGCTCCAGCACCCCTGGCAGTAAGTCGGGATCATGCACGGACTGCCATCCCCACCCCGCCATCTGGTCGGGCGTCGTTCCCGTATACTCGTACCATCTCGCGTTATACCAGTCGATAAAACCGTCCGGCCGTGCAGTCCATGCGAGAGTCGGTATGGCATCGGCCAGCGTCCGAATTTCATGCTCGCGTGCCGTAACAGCCACGCGAGCGCGGTCAGCCTCTTCGGTGCGTTCCTCGAGCTGTGCGGCGGTTGCCTGTAACTCCTCTGTCTGGGACTCGAGCTCCGCCGCGTTGTCCTGGAGCTGCTGGTTGGCGAGTTCAAGCTCGACCTGCTGTTCCTCGAGCTGGTTGTTTGCAGTCGCAAGTTCTCCGCGAATCTTTTCACTCTCTGCGAGAACTCGTTCCACATCGCGGCGGGCCAACACATGGTCGGTTACGTCTGTGCCGTGGGTCACGACCCCCGAACGGGATCCGTCGGCATCGACAATGGGCACGTAGACAAAATCGACGAACCGCTCTTCGGGGGACGCGCCGGGTGAGCGGACGAGCATTGCCGGCACTTCACGACCGACGAATGGAACGCCCGTCTCGAGTACTTCAACAAGCAGCTCTTCGAATCCCTGCCCGCGCAACTCCGGAAACGCCTCCCTGAGCGACTTGCCGATCACCTCACGATCGCCCACGAGCTGGTAAAAGGCAGTATTCGCCAGCTCGAACACCAAATCCGGCCCGCGAAGTACAGCCATGAATGCAGGCGCCTGCCGGAAGATGTCGGACAATCGCGTCTGCTCGAGGTCCAATGCCTGGGTGGCAAGCGATCGCTCGATGATAGCGCCCGCAAGATTCGCGGCGATCTCGATCCGCTGCATCTCGTCGTCGCTCGGGCGCCGCGGCTGGTCAAGGTACGTTGCGAATGTTCCAAGCACCTGAGTCTTCGTCCCCAAGATCGGCATCGACCAGCATGCCGCCAGCCTGTGTGCGCGAGCAAGCTCACGGAGGTCAGTCCAGAGAGGATCAGTGGCGATGTCGGCAGTGATGACGGGTTCACGGCGATGTGCAGCAGTTCCACACGACCCCGCCCCTTCAGCCACCATAAGACCGTCGATCGCGCCCAGCAAATCATCAGGAAGCGCTGAAGCGACACCATGCCATAACCGTTCACCCTCTGCCAGCAGAATTGAGGGTACGCCGGGCGCCTGCTGCCCGACGAGCTTGAGCAGCGACTCGAGGTCCCGAAGACACCCGTCAGGTAATCGAGGCATCACAGGAAATTGTCACGTGCGATGCAGCCAGGGAAACCGCCAGCGACGGGTGTGTCAGTATCACGAACATCCCGGAGAAAAACCCCGAACCCGTCAGGGACATAAACGCTCGGTGGACAGCAGTCTGGAATGTCTCAGGATTGGAATATCACGCGATCGCATGTTTGATCTTGATTCGGAATGGGCGCCAGCAGGAGCGTTGCAACTTTCTCGCCCGGAGTGGGCAAGTTGCTTCGAGACAGATAGTCCATGTCCATCGGGCCGAGTAAACACATCCGATGTGATCCGCATCTTGTTTCAAACGCAGCAATCTCACTGAGCGGTTACTAGTGGGAGGACAGCGCTCCTTGCCTTCTTACTTCCTCCCTGTCCTCGACCTGCTTGCTCCTCTTCCTCAGGCATCGGGTTCCATTTGCGGCTCCTCCGCACTCGCGGCAGACGCAGTCTACATGGCCACACTTTCCTGATCCTGACGCGCGCCGCCACGAAGCAACACCCATCCCGCGACGCCGGCTATCACCGAAGCGCCCAGGATACCCACCTTCGCTGACTCGAGGAGCGGCCCCCTCCCGAACGCGAGCGTGGCGATGAACAGCGACATTGTGAAGCCGATGCCGCCGAGCCAGCTCACCCCGTGCAGCGCTCGCCAACTCGCCGCTGCTGGCGCTTCGGCGAGCCCCGCACGCACCGAGGCCCAGGAGAGCAGCGTGATACCGAGCGGCTTGCCAACGACAAGTCCCACGAGCACCCCGAAAAGAACCGGGAGAGAGAGAGAGAGCGGCCACCAGCTCGGCACCGACACGTATTCCCGCGTTGGCGAACGCGAACAGCGGCATGATTCCGTACGCGACGAGACTGTGCAGCTTGTGCTCCACCTTCAGCAGTGGCGCCTGTACCTCCTCGCACGCGGTCTCCAGTGCATGGATCGCCTCCTGCTGGTCGTGATTCGACAGTACCGTCGTCCCCGGACCGCACGCCTGCTCGAAATCACGGAGACTCGCCCGTGCGCTACGCACGAACTCGTCCTCGTCGATGCGCGTCCGCGCCGGGATGGTCATCGCGAGGAGCACGCCAGCGACAGTCGCGTGGATGCCCGACTTAAGCATCGCGATCCACAATATGACGCCGAGAACCGCGTACACTCCGGGCCGGCGAACGCCGGCCGAGCCGCACGCAAAGAGAAGCGCCAGCACACCCGCGGCAACCCCCAGGCTGGTCAGCGAGAGATCGCTCGTATAGAAGAAGGCGATGACGAGCACGGCTCCGATGTCGTCGGCGATAGCCAGTGCGGCGAGGAAGACCTTGAGCGAGGCGGGCACCCGTGAGCCGAGCAGCGCGAGCACCCCGAGCGCAAACGCTATGTCCGTCGCCATCGGAATTGCCCACCCGGATGCGCCGGGACCGCCCCGATTGAACACCATATAAAGGGCAGCCGGCACGATCATTCCGCCGATCGCACCGGCAATCGGCAGTGCCGCCTTCCGCACCGTCGCCAGTTCGCCAACGAGCATCTCGCGCTTGATCTCGAGCCCGACGAGGAAGAAGAACACCGCCATGAGGCCGTCATTGATCCAGCGATGTAGGGTCTCGGTGAGCCCGAACCCCTTCGTGCCGATCGTGAGCGGTTGCTCCCACAGGTGGAAATAGCTCTCGGACCACGGCGAGTTGGCCCATGCGAGCGCCAGCGCCGTACACACCATGAGGACGATGCCCCCTGACGATTCCGTTTTGGCGAACTGCTGGAAGGGCCGCAACACTCGCTCGGCCAGTGGAGGTGCCGCGGAAGATGCAGTCGAGGTGCTCATGAGATCGGGGTTCCGCGATGATCCGTCGGATGGGCCATGCGAGGTCCGGACGGGTGCGCTTGTCTGTGGGCTCGGGCTGCACCATTCGCGTGCCGCCAGCGGGTTCCCTGCATTGTCGCATACCGGGAGCCTGTCCGCCATCCGGGAATGGTCGAGTCGGCTCACGCCGTCACTGCCAGGCACACGAACTGCCCGTTGAGGGAACTCCCCTCGACAGAGATACACTTGACAATGCACGTTCGCGACCGCCTCACATGAAAGCGCGTCAGCTGTGGTTGACTCTCCTGGGCAGTCTCTGGTTCATACCGAGTGCGATGGTCGCCGGATCGGTCGCCCTCGCGGTCGTCCTCATCGAGCTTTCCGTGCATGTCGATGTCGCGACGGTGGCTCGGATGCCGCGGCTCTTCGGCGCGGGCGCAGACGGCGCTCGGGGCATGCTCTCGACCATTGCGGGATCTATCATCACGGTCGCCGGCGTCGCGTTTTCCCTCACGATCGCCGCCCTCGCCCAGGCGTCTTCGCAGTACACCCCGCGCGTTCTCCGCACGTTCATGGGAGATCGAAGCAGTCAGGTCGTCCTTGGTACATTCGTCGGCATCTTCGCGTATTGCCTCGTCGTCCTGAGGACCATCCGGGGCGGCGACGAGGGCGCATTCGTGCCACCGATCGCCGTGCTCGGCGGATTCCTGCTGGCGCTCGTCGGCGTCGGGGTCCTTGTCTTCTTCATTCACCACACGGCGAGCGGACTCCAGGCGTCGACGATCCTCGCACGCGTGCGCCGCACGACCGAGATGGCGATCGACACCGTGTTCCCCGTCGAGCTCGCGCACGGCGAGGACGATCCCGTTCCCGGCGGTGCCGGCGTGCGGATCGCGAACGACGACTGGCGTCCCGTTCCCGCGTTGAGAACAGGGTACGTCCAGAGTGTCGACGTCGACGGCCTCGCCACATGCGCGCTGTCGCGCGCGATGATCATCCGCGTGGAGCGGTCCGTCGGTACCTTCGCCATCGAGAACCACCCGCTCGTTACCGTGGCCCGTGTGCCTGCCGGGAACAGAGATCCGGAGGACGGCGACAGCCATGAGTGTCTGACCGAGCTGATCAATGATTTCTTCAGGATCGACAATTATCGCACCGTCGAACAGGACCCGGCATTCGGAATCCTCCAGATCGTCGACATTGCGCTCAGGGCACTCTCTCCCGGCATCAACGACACCACGACGGCGGTCACTTGCGTCGATCATCTCTCCGCTCTCCTCGTCCGGCTCGCTCGCCGGCAGGTCGCTCCTGCAGCGGCGTCGACGAGCCTCGCGCCGATCGGGGCGGCCCACGCGGTTATCACGAGCGACCCCACATTCGCCGATCTGCTGGGACTCGCCCTCGATGATGTGCGACGGAACGCGGGCGGTAATGTCACGGTCCTCGGAGGCCTCATCGACGCCATCGCCATCACCGCACTCCATGCGAGCGCGCCGGCTCGCCGGCGTCATCTCGCGCGGCACCTCGAGCATCTCAACACGGCGATTCGCCAGAGTGTTCAGTCGGAGGAAGACAAAACCTCGCTCGCCACCCGTATCGCGGCGGCGCATCAGGCACTGCTCCTCGCGGACGCTCGGACGCCGCACGGCGTGGACAATCAGCGCTCCCGAAACAGCTCGGCGCTGACCGGGGTCGCGCCGACCGGCACGAAGCGATCCGGGGAGATCACATGACGCTGAATACCGAGGATCGGAGGGAGCGATGGGAAGTGCTCGCAGGCCTCGAATCGTGGCTCGAACGGCCGATGCAGCTGCTCGGCCTGCTCTGGCTCGCCCTCCTGGTGCTCGAGCTCACCCGCGGCCTGTCGTCCATGCTCTCGCTGCTGTCCACGGCCATCTGGATTATGTTCATTCTCGACTTCGCGCTTCGGTTCGGGCTCGCGCCAGACAGGATGCAATACCTGCGACAGAACTGGCTTACGGCGCTCTCACTGCTGGTTCCCGCGCTTCGTGTGCTCCGGATTGCGCGCGTGGCCAGAGTCGTACGATTCGCGCCGGCGGCCCGGGGCCTCCGGCTTATCCGGGTCATCGGTTCCCTCAACCGAACCATGCACGCACTCGCGCGCACCATGAGCCGACGCGGTCTCGGGTACATCGTCACGCTGACGCTGATCGTGACACTGCTCGGTGCCGCGGGCCTGTACGCTTTCGAGCGGGAGCTTCCGGATGGTCAGGCGCTCCCGGATTTCGCGACCGCCCTATGGTGGACAGGGACCATCATGACGACGATGGGGACCGACTACTGGCCTCGGACAGGGGCCGGGCGGATCCTCTGCCTTCTCCTCGGCCTCTATGCGTTTGCGGTGTTCGGTTACGTCACCGCCGCACTTGCCTCGTTCTTCATCGGCACCGACGCCGGACGCGACGATGCCGAGATCGCCGGACAGGCAACCCTCGAGGCATTGCGGATCGAGATTGCTGGCTTGCGCGCGGACGTGCAGAGGCTTCGGATTGATGGTGGCGGGCAGCAGTCCTGATGCGCCTGCCGGTGGCGATCTCCGATCTCTCCGCGTTTACGACGATGCACGGTACCAATGCACTTCTGATCTAGGACGAGGCGAAAGGCGCGGCCTATCGCAGCTGACTCCCGCACATACTCCCGAGCGAGGTCGCGCGACCAGCTGCGCCTTGCCTGCCTAAGTATTGTCCCACACAGTGGCCAGGGAGGGAATTGAACCCCCGACACGCGGATTTTCAGTCCGCTGCTCTAC